>CAXUIV010000025.1:0-18738 GCA_964250875.1 uncultured bacterium | reverse complement strand
GGTGTATCAACCATCGCAGCCAGCTCGACTCCGTTTAACTTGGTCCCGTTGGTAGAGCCAATGTCATGCAGAATGAAAGTACCGTTCGGCTGACGGATCAGCAGGGCATGGCGATGCGAGACGGCGTCAACGCTTCCCTCAGAGACGAGAGCGTACTATATTAATAGGCTTCACTACGGCTGGACTGATTTCCGTACCACGAGCCTACTACATAAAATTTTTCGATTAGACGGTGAGGTGGGCAGCACCTACCTTGGAGCTAACTCAGTAAAGTTAGACGCAGTATTGTTAAGATGTGATTAAGTAGAAAACTCACACCATAGATAGTAGAAATTCCAGCATGAACGTAAAATTTATTCAACGAATTCTAAAAGACAACCCTCAGCTTAAAGCACCAATCGAGGATGGTCAGTTTTTAACTGGGTATACGGATGGAGGTGAATCAGGCGAGATGATGTCTGTATTTCTATATAGGTCTCCCTGGTCAACCAACTGCATCAAAGCTACTGCCTGTGGATGCGTTTCGGCAGGAGAGGTCCTCTTAGTGAATAAGGAGTCAAAATGGAGTCTGCCTGGTAGTTGGAAAGCGTACAGCCCGGTCGTCTAAGCATCAACCTATTGTTGGCAGTACTCATAAGTACGATTCAGTCAAGTGACACGCTTGTTGATACGAATCCTAGGATTAAGCTTACCTATCGGTCTCTTTCTCGCTGGTCTACTCTTGTTGAATACAGCAAGCAACTGGGATCTAACTGCTGCGGCCCATAGCTCAAAGTCAAAATCGTTATTTATCTATGTGTCTCCTGTTTTAAGGACTATGGAATAATACTGTTGATAACTGAGTCCTCTTGAGAAATATGGCGACTAACCCAGTCGGCGTTTTCTCGAATCTGAGCCAGAATCGCGGCTGTAATCTCACTGGTGTGAACTGCTAATCTTGCTTCTGCCACTGCTTCAAACATTAGCTCTTCACCAGGAAGGACAACCTGTTCTAAGTGCAGACTGGAAATATTCGTAATCTAAATGATTTGAATCTGACTAGTGATATTGCTACGAAAGCAGAGGATTTTTTCAGAGGGACGATCAAAGACGGAGTCAAAAAAAGCATAATCAACCAATGAAAGGTCGTCTTTTTAGGGAATGTGTTAACTGACTACATCCCTCTCTGGGATGATTGCATTTCCTGACAGATTTGCACCTCTCGTGATATGCAAAATACCTTTATGGATCAAAATTTCCATGTGTAACCGCTGCTCCAAGGGACCATAGGGAAAATCAAATTTTCTGATGCCTCTGCGGTGTGATTAATGGCTATGTAGCGATCGCGGCTCCGGGCGGTGACGTAGTCGATCAGTTTTTAGCAAATTTCAGGCACAGAAAGGCATATCTGGGAGGCACACTCGGAATAAACCTCCAAAAAACTTTCGACCTCTTCGCTTGCGACCAGTAATGTGAGATTGATAATTCTTGGAGTCATTTTCTCATTCTGCTATCTCAAGATGGTTGAGCGAACACGCCAAGACTCGCTAGTCGTCCGTTGTTAAAGTTCTTATTTCGTAACTTTCAACTGACAGCTAATAGCTAATCACGGACGAGTAACTCTTAATTTAAATGAAGAAAGTGCAGAAATTGTGGAGAAAAGGTATGTTTTTACCCAATTTACTCTAATCAGGACACAGTCACTGCTTTACTAGGTAGAGTCAGCGGAGCGAAAGGCTGCTCAGAGTATGAGGATTTAAATCCTCATCTAGGTAGAAAACACCTTCCTTGAGCTGGATGTAATCTCCCTGTTTGAGATTGACCTTTGGATTGCGAAGCGGATGATACGTTTGGTAATCCTCTAAGCTCGCCAGTTGCGAACCGTTCCAAGCCGGGATGTGAATTCTTTTGGGATTCATTTTTTTCCACTTTTTGCTGCAAAATGCTTTGAGCGATCGCACTTCAACCAGATTCGATAACGCCCTGGGCAGTACGGTAGATATGAATACTTTTAAGACTAGGACAATACTATGGAGATTCTGTGGAGTTTGCAGCTTCGCGCACTTCAAGAAGCAATGTACAGCTTATTACTTGCCCTGAGGAATTAACTCTGCTGGCGGTAGCTGTAGGGTGAAATAGAAAGTGCTACCAACTCCCACCTCACTCTCGGCCCAAATCTGTCCTCCATATTGCTGCACAATACTGCGGCAGATAGCCAACCCTAAACCAGTGCCTCCTCTGCGTCGAGAGTCAGAGGCGTCAACTTGTTGAAAGCGCTCAAAGATGACTTCCAATTTGTCGGCTGGGATTCCCCGCCCTTCGTCTTTGACCTGGAACACGATCTGGTTGCCTTGCTGCTCGGCGGTTAACCAAACCGTACTGCCTGAGGGAGAAAATTTAATCGCGTTAGTCAGCAAGTTCGTTAAGGTCTGGATGATATGGTCGCGGTTAATCCATACTGGAGCCTCTGTGGCGTTTACAGCTAAAGTCACCTTTGCCTCTGTTGCTAGAGCCTGTACGATCTGCACTGCTTGCTGGATGAGGTCAGCGGTTTGGCAAATCTGGGGAGCGAGCGTCAAGGTACCCGACTTGAGACGCTCCAGATCGAGAATGTCGTTTACTAGACGCACCAACAGGTCTGTGTCTGTAAGCGCAAACTCCAGCAGACGTTGGCCTTGGGGATTCAGTTTGCCGAGTTTGCCCGTTGACAGTAACCCAAGTGCCCCCCGCAGCGAGGTGAGGGGAGTGCGGAGTTCATGACTGACGATCGAGACAAAATCATCTTTCATTTTTTCGATCTGCCGCCGCTCTGTGATGTCCTGAATCATGTTTAGGGTGTGGACGAATTTATTGTCTGAATCACGGATCGCCCCGCGAGTCACCTGAGTCCACAACAGATCTTGATCCTTTTTCAGGTAACGTTTCTCTAACTGGTAGACAGAAATTTCCCCTTGCAAAAGCTGCTCAATATAGGGCTGTTCTGCTTCTAGATCTTGAGGATTAGTAATTTCTTGAAGATTGAGGGCGCTCAGTTCTGGCTCTGAATATCCCAACATCTGACAGAAAGCCGGGTTGACTTGAAACACCCGTCCGTCTGGGTAAGCCAGCGCAATCCCAATCGGTGCTTCGGCAAAAATTCTGCGGAACCGAAATTCGCTCTCTAGGAGAGCAAGTTCTGTCTGCTTGCGCTCGGTAATGTCGGTATTGATTCCGATTAGATGATCGGGTTCGTTCCCACCATCCCAGGTTAAATTGCCACGGGCATAAGCCCAGCGAACGCTACCGTTCTTATGCAGCATCCGGTATTCAATTTCAAAATCTGGTGTTAGTTTCTCTAAGTAGTTGTTGACTGCAACCATAACTTGTTTTCGATCATCTGGATGCACCATTTGCTCCCAACCATTCACATAGTTACTGACTTCATGGTCTTCAAAGCCCATCAGTACTTTCAGGTTGGGGTCAAGATAGATCTCTTGAGTTTTAAGGTTCCAGTCCCACAAGCCCATCTTGCCGGAAGTGACAGCCAGCTTGTAGTGCTGTTGAGTTTCGCGCAGGGCTTCTTCCACCTTTTTATGTTCAGCGATATCGACACGGCGCGATCGCCACCCCCAGGGAACTAGGATGTAAAGACCACTGGCCATCAATAAAAATAAACCCGCTTTGAGTGTCTGGGGGTCCAGCAAAATATCCCAGTTACTCATACCCAAACCCCTTTCTTTACAATACTTATTAACTTAGTTTCAAATAGTGGAGAACTTGTGCATCTGGGTGAATTTAAAACTCAAAACTCAAAACTCCCTATAAAAGTTGAGTCCGCTCGAGTCGAGACACAATGCGAGTCACCAGTTCCGGTCCCATAATCCTTTTACCCACAACATCATCAGCACCTGCGGTTAAGACTTGTTGCACTGTGTTTGAATCGGCGTAAGCCGTGAGCGCCACAATCGGGAGACTACTCCAGCGAGGGTCATTTCTCACAACCTGACACAGTTCAATTCCGTCCACATGAGGCATTTTCACATCTAAAATCAACAAATCGGGTACCACCCGTTCCAGAGTATTCCAAAGACGTCGGGAATCTACAAGGGTTGTGAGCTTCATACCCAAAGGTTCCAACAAAGTCCTGAGCAGGACTAACATCTGAGGGTCGTCATCCACAACTAAAACTTGAGATGCAGAAACGCGAGCCTGATGCAGAGCGCGACTCACCGCCGCTAGAACCAGCTTGGGAGCCATTGGTTTCTGCAAAAAAGTCTGTGCTTTCAGCCGAGAAACTTGTAGGCGATCAGCAAAGTCTCCACGTTCTGTAAAAACCAAAACAGGCATGGGTATCAAAGCATTCAGCTCTGCTAACAGTGTTAGCCCCTCTTCTGGCCCATCTGCAAAGCAGAGATCTAGCAATATCGCGTCCGGAGGTGCATGCAGAACTTGGGTTCTCGCTGCCAAGGGACTGCTTGCCACTTCCACATGTATTCTCCAGCTAGCTGCCTCTTGTCTCAGCAGCTCAGTCAATTCTATGTCTTTGTCAACAATTAGCAGTCGGGGCAGTTCATCCCAAAGGGCTGGCAATGCGGCTTGAGCCTGCGTCGGTTTGGCTAAGGGCTGCTGCAACACCCGACGCAAAGCTCTCGCCAGCTTCCAGAAGCGTGACGCTCGATCTCGATCTAAGGGAACACCAGTCCGCAGCAAGTCCTCTATTTCGTGAGACAGATCAGATCCCCTCGCAAAACCAAAGGTGCCCAACAAGCCAGCCATCTTATGGGCTTCCGCTGTTGCCTGCCGCCACAGTTCGTCACTGCAAGTCCCTTTTTGCCAGATAGTTATGGCAGTCTGCTCCAGTAGTGCTACCTGATTGAGAACATCTGGCTTAAACTGCTCCCAACTCTTGACAAGTGCATCTAAAGTCCGCTGTTTTTGGTTTGGTTCAAGCCAGAACTGACCTTGCCTGCCCTGCTGCTCTTTGAAGGGTAGCGCCTTGAGGCGATAGCCCAAGCCGTAAACGGTCTCAATTGTATCAGTGGGAGAGCCAGCAGCAGTGAGTTTCTGCCGTAACCCTTTGATGTGAGACCTGATCGTCGCTTCGGTTGGAGCTTCTTTAAAAGACCACAGGTAGTCGCTCAAGTCACTATAACTAAACACCCGGTTGTGGTGGTGTAAGAAGAGTTCCAGAAGCCTGTACTCGGTAGAAGTCAGGTGCAGACTCTGTTCACCATATCTCACTTGGCGACTATTTGGCTCTAGGCACAACTTACCCCAATTTAAACTCACCCGTAAGGAAGAACTCGCCCGTCGCACTAAAGCACGAATCCGAGCTAGCAGTTCTTGCCATTCAAAGGGTTTAATGATGTAGTCGTCCGCCCCTGCATCCAGACCGACAATCTTCTCTGTAAAAGAACCCTGCGCCGTCAGCAGCAGAATTGGTATGTGGTAGCCCTGTTGTCGTAGCTGCCGACAAAGACTAATACCATCTAGCTTGGGCAACATGACGTCTAGCAGAAGCAATTCGTAGGGGAAAGCTTCTACAAGATTCAGCGCCTCTTGACCATCTCCAGCTAGCTCGACAGTGTAGCGCTGTTCTCTTAAAAAGTCACATAAAGCAAGAGCAAAAGAAGTATCGTCTTCTACTACAAGAATCTTCATCTTCTGCCTACCTCGTGCAGCACTTCTGATTGGGTTTCCAGAGTGTGAATAGCTATCTTTGTCTGTACGCTAACGTACCATACATTGTTAGTTTATCACTTCAGCTGCCAAGAGGAACACAGAAGCCTCCCCTCACTCCTCACTCTTTGGGTCATCTAACCAGGACAAAGCTCCTGCTATTGTGCTAGGCAGGGTGAGAGGATCGAAAGGTTTAGAAATGATTCCCGCTACCCCTAAATCGAATAATTGCTGCTCAGTCGTCTGTGCCTTGGCGGTTAGCAAGAGGACAGGAACGTGCTGAGTCAGGCTGTTAGCTCTCAGGTTCTTCAAGGTTTCCATGCCATCCAGATCGGGCATCATAATGTCTAGGAGAATGGCATCTGGGCGATCGGTTTGGGCTAGGGCGAGTCCTTCACTACCAGAACTAGCCGTCAATACTTCCCATTCAGCCATGAGTTCCAAGGTCAGCTTGGTTACTTCCCGGATGTGGTAGTCATCATCAATAATCAAAATCCGTTTATAGTTCACGGCGATTACAAATGGGGAGTGCAGAGGCGACTCGACAGGTCGCCCATACAGGTGTGTGGGATATTTTCATTGTAAGGTCAAGTCATACGTTGACTTGACAGTAGGGCAAAGATATGGAGATCTTGAGGAGACCCCCAGCTATCTCACTTTACCCCTTAAGATGACTTGGGAATCCGACTGGTTTTATTAGAGCGAGTAGGTAGAACATCTACCAGGCAGGCGATCGCCTAACCCAATTCCTAATCCCAGTACAACACACCGGCTGGGCTAACGATTGCTACGAGCGGGCTACTCTTATTGAAAGGCTATAATAGAGGCAGCAGCTAGATAGCTGAAGATTTTTTAAGGGTGCTTAAGTTAGGAAGAGCTACTTACAAAGCCAGCAATATGCTTGTTGAGTTGAGGTGATTGAAGATGATGAAAGTATTCGCTGCTGCCTTATTAAGCTTGGCTGTATCAACCTTCTCAATTCCCCAAGCTGCTAAAGCTGATACGGTGGTTTACTGTAATTCTGGTGGCAATGAGGCGTCTAGAAGCCCAGCTGACCATCCACACGCTTATGCAGATGGATATCAAGAAGGAGAACAAAGCTTTCGGAAGGGGCAAGCTTATAAACCCCGGACTGCCGGAGGTGAATTTGCTCGTGGGTTCGAGGATGGTTATTTTAATCGTCCTTACACTGGTCAAGAGGTTACTGTACCCAACAGGCAGGAGTGTAGTGTGGGTGTCCCTTACACCGTAGTACCTTCTCCGACTGTCATATACGGATATCCCTACGTTGTCGCACCGCCAGTTGCGGTCTACGGCAATCCTTATCCTTTTTTCAATTTTGGCATCGGTTTCAACTTTGGTAGGGGGCACTATGGACGGTTTTATCGGTGATAGCTGTCACTGTTATTAGTTGTTGGTTGTTGGTTGTTAGTAATACAAACAACTAACAACTAATATGGCTTAGGTAGCTGAAGCGTTGGATGGGCTGCTGATAGATTGTGCCATAACCGCTCTGGCCCCATCGCTATGCACTGATAACAAATATCCCCATGAGCTTTGCCTAGGTTGTTGCAGACAATAACTCTGGCTTCCTTGAGATCAAATCTCTGACAGCACAACATGCACACCTGCTGCGCTAAGGAAGATCTGCTGCACTCAATTTGTAGTTGCATCTGCATTAATCATCCTTTTACAGTGTTTTAATTAGTAAAACCCAAATTCACATCTTTAGCTTCATCATTAAATTTAATGATGAGTCCGTTCTGCTCACTGCTATCTTAAATGCCTGCAATTATTGCAGTATGGGCACAAAGTCACCAATCCGCTCATGACGTTTGTCATGGTTCCACGAGCACGTAGTGTGCGGATCTGAGGCTGGTTTTCCTAGGAACGAATTGGACAGTTTGTCTACCAGCAGCCCTCTGGCTAGCGCTATCGCTCTACTGAGACTGAGGATGGTCTTGCAACCAAGTCTCCAGGTTTGTCAATTGCGAGAAATCCAGCAGCGCTTCACCCAAGTCTTCCATCTGCATAATGGAGAGTTGGTATACTTGCGACACTATCAAGTGCCCTCATGTCAGAAGTGAGGGCATCAGCCAGTTCAGGATAGGCTGAGGCGCGTTTAAGCTGTCTCATCGCTTGCTATTTTCGGCATGGCTTCAATTAATGCCCGAAGCACCTTGTTAACAGACTCTGGGGTTGTAAAGACTTGAGCAATATCTTCATCCAAAACCACTACCGCCATCTTTCGTTGGGCACTTTGAGCAGCAAAACGGTTGGGCTTTGCTCTCTCGTAATCAAAGTCATACTCAGGCAACAGCTCATTATCAGGGTTTGAAGATTCATCGAAAAGCGTTTTGTTCATAATCTTCACGTTCCGTTCGAGTGGCTAGGCGGACGCTAATAATACGAATAGCGTTGGGACGTTCAGTAAAGCTAACTAGCAGCAACCGATTTCTGTGAGAATGACCGATGATAATTTCCCGTTGCTCATCTGCTGAGTGTGCTTCGTCATCAAAGATAACTGCTAGTGGATTGTTAAACTTCGCATCTTGGCCATCAGTGCCGCAGTTACCGGGTTGGGCTGGTTGAGATAGTCCCGCCGGTTGAGTTGGAGATCGCTGGGATGATCCTTGTCACTCGTGCGATCGCTCAAATAGCATGGACTAAGTAGCATGGATTAAAGAGTTAAGGTTCTGGCGGTGCCGACTCAACTCCTAGAGCGAGAGAGCGATAAATCCCTCGTTTCCACGGACGAATCACTTACTGTGCCTCACCAATCAGGATAAACGCTGCCCAGTCTCTCGGACCGGGATGCTGTCTTAGTGTGGTAAGCCTTGCTTGTCGCAGTGCTTGCGCTTTATCGGGTTACTCTGAAGATTAATATAGAACTGCTACATCAGCGATGCTGTGGGTGCATCTGGTATTGACCACAGGGAGACAATGATACTTAGCACCCCGGCAGTAATAAACAAACGTCATAGACCCACAACGCCATCACCTGTTGTAATCCTTCCCTCTCCTGTATCGCAGGCACTCAGCACCACTAACTCGGCATTAAGTTTCATCTCTAAGATCTCATCAGCAGTTAGTAGCCCGTCATTCGGTATCCCAATATGAGATGGCCCTAGTGCAATTGCCCCTGGTGTACCTCCTCCCTTGAAGTCATCCGTTAACCCATGTGTCGCAAGATGAATCATTCTGGCCTTGGGCATTTGCTGGAGGATGAATGGCGACAAACTCATTTTTATCTGCTTAACCTTGCTTCAGTGGGCTATACAGGTGTCAGCATCGTCCAGTAGATAGATTTTTTGTAAAGACAGTTCTCTTATTATCCAATTACTCATTAATCCCAAACGTACACATATGAGGCTGAGGTTAAAACGTCGGCATCTCGGTCAACTGACGATCGCCAGCGCCCTGGGGACAATGCTGGACGGCCTTGTAGACAAGATGGCTCAACCAAAGCCTCAGCCGAATGCTCCATCGGTAAGCGCTATTGATCCGAGTAGCATGGTTGATGTCAAGTTGAGGATTAACGGCAGGGAACACGCTTTGAAGATCGAACCTCGTGTGACGCTGCTGGATGTGCTGCGAGAACGGCTTGATCTTACAGGAACGAAGAAAGGTTGCGACCACGGTCAATGTGGTGCCTGTACGGTGTTAATCGATGGACGCCGAATAAACTCCTGTCTAACCTTTGCCATCATGCACACCAATGCAGAGATCACTACGATTGAGGGTCTGGCGCAGGGTGATAGTCTCCATCCGATGCAAGCGGCATTCATTGCCCACGATGCGTTTCAGTGCGGCTACTGCACGCCGGGGCAAATTTGTTCAGCAGTGGGTTTGGTGAATGAAGGACAGGCGAAGTCGGACGCTGATATTCGCGAATCAATGAGTGGCAACATCTGCCGCTGTGGTGCTTATCCCAATATTGTCGATGCTGTCCGCGATGTCTTAGAAGGAAAAACAGATGCAGCCGTTTAGCTACAAGCCAGTCGAACAAGCAGACACAGCCGTCGCAGCCGTCGCGCCCGAAGCGCAGGCGGCTTACCTAGCGGGTGGCACAAGTCTGATCGACTTGATGAAGCTGAATGTGCAGACACCCAACAGATTGGTGGATATTAATCCACTGCCGCTTGCTCAGATCAAGATGCAGAGCAGCGGTGTGCAGATTGGGGCAATGGCACGGAATAGTGATGTTGCTTATGATACCGACATTCGTCAGCGTTATCCAGTGCTGTCAGAGGCATTGTTGTCTGGAGCCTCGCCGCAGTTGAGAAACATGGCGACGATTGGTGGAAATCTACTCCAGCGGACCCGGTGCTACTACTTCCGCGACACGTCCTTTCCCTGCAACAAACGTGTACCTGGTTCGGGTTGCCCAGCGATCAGCGGCTATAACCGCATCCACGCCATTCTGGGCGGCAGCGATCGCTGCATTGCCACGCATCCATCTGACATGGCAGTGGCAATGATGGCACTTGATGCGGTGATCCAAACCCAAAGTCCCCAAGGAGGGCGGAGCATTCCCATCGCTGCTTTCCATCTCGTACCGGGGGAAACACCAGAACGGGAGACCGTGCTGGAGCATGGGGAGTTAATCGTTGCGGTCTATTTACCAGCCTCTCCCTTTGCTGCTCGCTCGCACTACCTGAAGGTGCGCGATCGCGCCTCTTATGCCTTTGCCATGGCATCCGTTGCTGCTGCCTTAGAAATTCAGAATGGGGTCATTCGCTCTGCCCGCATTGCCCTCGGTGGTGTGGGGACAAAGCCCTGGCGGGCTTATGAAGCCGAAAAGGCGCTGTTGAACAAACCACCGAGTCAAGAAGCCTTTCAAGCTGCTGCCAACGCTGCTGTGGCAGGAGCAAAGCCTCAGAAATACAACGGATTTAAGGTTGCACTAACGAAACGCACGGTGATGCGGGCACTGGCAACGGTGGGAGGTATAGCATGAATGTCGGTAATCAGACTGAGATAGGTAAACCATTGAGTCGGGTTGATGGGCACCTCAAAGTCACAGGTGGTGCCCGCTATGCGGCTGAGTTTCCGGTGGCGAACCTGGTCTACGCGGTGACGATTCAAAGCACGATCGCCAAAGGCAAAATCTCTCAAATTGACACTCAGGCGGCGGAGCAGTTACCTGGTGTGCTAGCGGTGATGACTCACCTCAATGCGCCCAAAGTTGATGGAGTTCAGGGTGGTGAGCGTAAGCTGCTGCTGCTGCAAGACGACATGGTGCGCTACAGCGGTCAGCACATTGGAGTTGTCGTTGCCGATACGTTTGAACACGCCATGCAGGCGGCAGCTGCGGTGCAGGTTCGTTACAGCGAGGAGAAGCCGACGCTGAGTTTGCAGGATAACCTCGATCAGGGCTATGTCCCTAAGGGCAAAATTCCCCGCGATGAACCGCCTGACACGGCGCACGGCGATGTGTCGCAGGGATTGGCGGCGGCGGCTGTAAAAATTGAGCAGACCTACACCACCCCCGTCGAGAATCACAACCCGATGGAGCCTCATGCCACAACCGCTGTTTGGCAGGGCGATCGCCTGCTGCTGTATGACGCCACCCAAGGAGTGTTTGCCTCAAAGAAAAAGGTAGCAGCAGTGCTGGGGATACCGCCAGAGAACGTCCGCACCATGTCTTACTATGTCGGCGGTGGCTTTGGCTGTAAAGGTTCGGTATGGTCGCATGTGGTGCTAGCCGCGATCGCTGCCCGTCAGGTGCAGCGTCCGGTCAAGCTGGTGTTGGGTCGGACGCAGATGTTTGGTCCGGTTGGATTTCGACCAGAGACGATTCAGCAGGTGGCTCTGGGTGCAACCCGTGAGGGAAAATTGACAGCACTGCGACACGCGGGGACATCGCCAACCTCAACCTTTGATGAATTCGTCGAACCTGTTGCCAAGACAGCCCGGATGATCTACGATTGTCCGCACATTGAAACCAGTCATCGTCTCGTCCAGCTCAACATTGGCACACCTACATTCATGCGTGCGCCTGGGGAATCGTCCGGGTCGTTCGCCCTAGAATCGGCAATGGATGAACTGGCTTATGCGCTCCAGATTGACCCGATTGATCTGCGCTTACGGAACTATGCGGAAGTCGATCCTGAGAAGGGGTTGCCCTGGTCAAGCAAGTCCCTTAAAGAGTGCTACCAGCTAGGAGCAGAGCGGTTTGGCTGGCAGAAGCGCAACCCGACACCACGTTCGATGCGAGAGGGCAACACGCTCATTGGTTGGGGTATGGCGACGGCAACCTATCCCACTAACCGTTCTCCAGCATCAGCGATCGCACGAATCATGGCCGATGGTACTGCTGTGGTGCGGAGCGGTTCGCAGGATATTGGGACGGGAACCTATACTGTGATGACGCAGGTTGCCGCCGAAGCGCTCGGTTTGCCGGTAGAAAAAGTCCGCTTTGAGTTAGGCGACACCGAAATGCCGGAGACTCCGGTTTCGGGCGGATCTCAAACTGCTGCCAGCGTCGGTTCGGCAGTCCACATGGCAGCAACCCAAGCACGTAGTCAGATGATCCAACTGGCAATTGCCGATCACTCCTCACCGCTTTATGGTGCCGATGCCCAAGACATCAGTGTGCAAGACGGTGGCCTGTTTCTTAAGGGCAAGTCCAACGAAACTTATGCAGACATCCTATCAAGACATGGACTCAAGCTGATGGAAGCGCGAGCCGATGCCAAACCTGGAGACGAAAGAGCCAAATACTCCATGCACTCGTTTGGAGCGCAGTTTGCTGAAGTACGTGTTGAACCGGATTCAGGCGAAGTCCGAGTCACGCGCTGGGTTGGCACCTTCGGTGTTGGACGCTTGCTCAACGCCAAAACGGCTCGCAGTCAGCTGATTGGTGGGATTGTCTTTGGCATTGGGATGGCGCTGATGGAACATACTGTGATGGATCCTAACCGAGGACGGGTGGTCAATGCGGATTTAGCGGAGTATCATGTCCCTGTGAATGCAGATGTTCCAGCGATTGATGTGGTTTTCATCGATGAACACGATCCGTATGTCAACCCGATTGGCGTCAAGGGTATTGGCGAAATTGGCATCACGGGAGCCGCTGCGGCGATCGCCAATGCTGTCTATCATGCGACAGGCAAACGCATTCGTGACTTACCCATTACGCTCGACAAATTATTGTGAAGAAACGCCATTTCAGGCCGGGATGGTAGCTTCTTGAAACACCGTTCCCAACCGATTCACACTCAAAGTGTTCATGGTACCTACTGTTGGCCTGATTCTACTAGCAGCTGGAGCATCCACCCGGATGGGGCAACCGAAACAACTGCTGCCGTATCAAGGGCATAGCTTGCTGCGCTACATGGCATCAGTCGCGCTCCACTCATGCTGCCATCCCATCACCGTTGTGCTTGGTTCACAAGCTGATCGAATTAGGCTGGAAATCGATGACCTTCCCTTACAGATTGTGGATAATGAACGATGGGTAGAAGGCATGGGCATTTCAATTCAGGCTGGCTTAACCTTCGCTTTGAATCACACTCTTGATGCTGTAGTAATAATGTTGTGCGATCAGCCCTACGTCACTTCTCACTTACTCAATCAGTTGGTGGAAAGCTATCAAGTCACGCGTCGCTCAATTGTTGCCTCTGCTTACGCCAATGCTTTGGGTGTTCCAGCTCTGTTCAGCCAAAAGTTGTTTCCTCAATTGCTCACGTTAGAGGCAAATGCTGGTGCAAAATATCTGCTTGAGCGATATCGTGATCAGGTTTATCGATTGCCTTTTGCTGAAGGCGCAGTGGATGTGGATACGCCAGCAGATTATGAACAGCTGCTCGTCTACAACGATGAGCGCCATCTTATTTAAGTCAATCACACCTTAGAGGTTGTTTGAGAAGTCGTGGAGGGTATAGATCTCCCTTAGCCCCCTTAAAGGTGGGAAAAATTCGTTGCCCAGTGCGGCAACTCACATCCTACCAGAAGCGATCGCTCAGTTCTGCCGCCGCTACCCAGCGATCGCCTTTAGCATTGCCGATTATGATGACCGTCCGGATGTAGAAGCCGATCTGCGTCAAGGACGTGCCGATATTGGAATGACGTATCTGCCGACGAGTGACGAATTTGAAACCTGGGAGTTGATGAGAGATGAGTTCGTCGTACTGTTTCCCCCCAGCTTTGAGCCAACAAGCGCTATCGGTTGGGAGGAGTTGACCAGCTATCTCCTGATTATGGCTCCTGATGGAGATAGCTGCGATGCGATGGTTTACGCTCACTGCTTGAAGCATGGCATCACTTTACAGGCAACCTACAAGATCAGGTCAGATGCCACAATTGTGAATATGGTTGCTCAGGGGTTAGGAGCAGCTATCAGTCCCCGACTTGCAGCCGATCCGATCCCGGCAGGTGTGCAAGTGTACAGTCTGCCAGTTTCTTTATTTAGAGTGATTGTCGTTGCCATCCTGGCAGATGGGCTTTTGACTCCGGCTGCTTTTACTTTTTTAGATCTTTTGAAGAGCGCACTTTGCCGGAAACTATGAACCTACACCTTCTAGAAACGTGCCATCAACTATGCCGCAACCTCGTTATTGGCGCGAATTGCTGCTGCAATTTCTTCAGGATGGGCATCGGCATAAGCCCAAGCATTGACGAGGTCGGCAGCATTGGTATGAGGATAGTCTTGCAATAGCTACCTACTCTCTGTGTTGTTTAATTATTATAAAGTTTTCAGCGAAAAGCGAGAAGCCATTGTAAAAACCTTAACGGGAGTTCCAGTAAGTATCCAGTACATGATGTAGCGAGGACGACTCAATACCTGCTGGAGCTAAATGAAATCTATCTCGATCAGCAAAGGAAAATTTATGTCAATTATGAGGCGCAGATGGTTCTTGATCGGGCTAGCAGCCGTCGTAAGCTTGCTCATTTTTGGTGGTAGTCAACTCAAAGAAAGAGCATTAGCTGTAGAGTCAGGCAAGATACAGGTTAAAGCCGTTATCGTCACGACGTTTGAAATTGGTAATGACACAGGGGATGTGGCTGGAGAATTTCAAAATTGGGTAGAGAAGGAGAATTTAGACAAAATTTACCCTTTGCCCATTGCCTACCACGACATTAGAAGCAACGGTAAAGGCTTAATTGGAATCGTGACTGGTGAAGGTAAATCCAATGCTGCCTCCTCGATCATGGCCCTTGGTACAGATCCGCGCTTCGATCTGTCGAAAGCCTACTGGCTAGTTGCCGGTATTGCTGGAATTGACCCGGAGGATGGTTCATTAGCCAGCGCCGCTTGGGCTGAGTACGTAGTAGATGGCGATTTAGCTAATGAGATTGATTCTCGCGAAATCCCAGCAAGTTGGCCTTACGGTTACTTTCCTCAAGGGAGCAACGCACCGAACGTCAAGCCAGCGCCCACAACGTTCTTTAATATGGTTTATCACCTCAATCCAGGCTTGGTTGAATGGGCTTACCAGCTCACCAAAGATGTCAACCCTGATGATTCTCCCGGCATGGCTCAATACCGTGCCCAGTACAACGGGTTCCCCAACGCGCAGAAGCCGCCATTTGTTCTTAAGGGAGACGATCTTGCTGCGGACACTTTTTGGTTTGGTAGGGTCCTGAATCAATGGGCAAACGACTGGGTGAAGTTATGGACTGATGGTAAAGGTAACTATGTCACATCTCTGTTTGAGGATACTGGTATACTTCAATCTCTGACTAATTTAGCCAAAGGCGGTAAAATTGACATCAATCGTGTTCTAGTTCTCCGCACTGCTAGCGATTACACTGCACCTGCCCCCAACATGGATACCACTCAGACTTTTACCACTGAGAGCGCCACGGGAAATTATCCCGATGGTGGTGCCAGCTTCTCCTCAGCTTACAAGGTAGGTAGTGTTGTCATTCATAAGATTCTTAATCACTGGAAGACCTACGAGAAAATGATACCTACTGCCTCATGACGTTTAACCTTGCATGTAATGTCTCTACAGGTTGTTAGTAGATGATTTAGGATTGCTATGTCCAGCATCACCTATCACCGACTGCGGCGGAAATCTTGGTGGTGCGCAGAGCAGCAATCATCTCGCTAAGAATTTGAGTCTGAATTTGAAGCGAACAGCGACCCTAAAACCCCTCCAACCACACCACTGACCACGCCACCAGTATTACTGCTGCCACCAACCTGTGATGCACCTTCAGATGTAGGCGGATGGTACGTCATTGATTGAAGACCCAGACGACCGGGACCAGTGAAGCGGTTGAGGACGAAGGACACTCCGCCAACCATTGCCCCGATCGCCCCCATGATGCCGCCGCCGCCACCTGATTGGAATGCCGTCACCGTGTTCATTTGAACTGAAGAATCTTTCCAAACCCATGCCCCTGGTTCAACATCAATGACTTCACCTGGAGCTAGGCGCTTCTCAAACACGTTTCCATAGCCATGAATCAGCAGCAAACCACCGTCTTTCTGACCAGTGAAGCGGTCAATGAACAAGCCTCCACTACGACTGAAAAAGATATTAGATAGTCCTTTTTGGAAGAAGAACCCATACTCAATATTGCTGGTGGCGAGTAGAAACTGGTGTTCACGGACATCTACCGATTGACCTGGTGCTAAGCGCAGAGCGACGATCTGTCCAGTCGCCTCACGAGAGAAGGCAATATTACCAGGACCATGCGCTTCGCTGATGAAAATCTGTAATCCAGCAAAAAAGCGTTTGCCTGCACCCTTCAAACCCTTCATTCCCAGGCGGACATTGGGATGCTTCCACAACAAGATGTGATGCTCAAAGTAAATTGACTGCTGCTTACCCAGTTCAACATTAACTACAGGCACCAGTTCACCCTCAATTTGCAGGGTAAGGTCACCGACTCTAATCGGTTTTTTAGGATTGCTAACTTCTGGGACGGGTTCGTTATCAAAACCTGCCATTGGTCTACCCATTTGCTGGTATTCCTGCTCAAAAGACGATGGTCTACCAACGACACTACTAATCGGATTGCCACATCCTTGACAGAATTTAGCTCCAGGAACAAGTGATTTATTGCAATATTGACAGGTTGTAGCCATTTTTTAATCTCTCGCTTATTAAGATATTAATCACTTCGTAGCTTCTCAATTCGCTGGCGGCAAGCCCAACAAGGAACTTCGGATGACGTACTTTTCTCAGCTTAGAATCGCCAGCAAGGATTGAGAAGTTACCATCATAATAAAACCTTTTTGCATGACAATATTTTGACTAGCGAACTTCAAATTTTAAGTATACTGATTCCTACTTTCACTAAGGCAAATTTAACTTCTGTGAATACTTGGTTGACAAGAAAAGCCTAGAGAGTACATCAGAACTGAATTTTTAAACTGGAGCAATACTGCTATATTTATAATCCTGACGGACAGTTAGAATGGTAACTCAGTAGGTCGGTGAAGATAAACGATGACCTGAGTTAGGGCGTGCAAGTACTCACTTGACATTGTAAGTGATTGCTTGCATCATGAAAATATATAGTCCTCGACATCAAGCCCAGGTAGAGGCAGTAGACGCTGACCATCGACCTGGAATCAGATCTAATATCCAATGCAAGTAAGCGATTGCATGAAAATCACAGACAACTCAGCTCAAAGAACTGCCCAAACCCGTGCCCGTTTGCTACATGCAGCTACAGAAGTGTTTGCTACAGCGGGCTTAACTGGAGCTACAACTCGTGAAATCGCGCGTGTGGCTGGTGTAAATGAAGTCACTCTGTTTCGCCATTTCCAGAGTAAGGAGCAACTATTGGCTGCTGTTGTTCAGCAAGTCACTGGTTTGCAGGCAGAAGCCTTGGCTCATCAGGACGAGTGGACCCAAAACTTGCACATCGACTTAACTCACTACGCAAAGCTGCTCAACAGCATGCTGGAGAAGTATGAAGACCTGATTCGGACATTTATTGGAGAGGCAAAGCGACATCCTGACGCCGCTCGACAAGTGCTACACGAAGCAGCCCAAGCAAATCGCAATAAGTTAATCATCTACCTGCACCGCGCTCAGGAAAACGGTGCAGTCAGACCAGAGGTGGAGCTTAAAGTGGCTGTGGATCTGTTCACAGGTATGCTGCTCTCCGGCATGCTGCGCCGCAGCGCCACCCCAACCACGTTGGGCTACAGTCGCGAGTGCTACATCGACACCTGCGTGGAGCTGTTCGTGCGTGGGATTAGCACTGAGCAAACAAACTGCATTCATTCTGATATTACGCTATGACCCGGAATCTTAACGGCCAGCGCCCCAATACTACGCAGGCTAAGTATCTGCCTCCGACGCAGGCTAAACCACCAACCCCAGCACAGCCTAGTACTTATGTCCAGGGGCATCTAAAGTGGGCGATCGCCTTTACGGCTTCCCTAGGGGCCATTTTGGAAGTCATCGACACCAGCATTGTCAACGTTGCCCTAACCGACATGCAGGGGACTCTCGGCGCAACCATCAGCGAAATTGGCTGGGTTTCGACTGGTTACACGATCGCCAACGTCATCTTAATTCCATTGACGGCTTGGTTGGGAGATTACTTTGGTCGCAAGAATTACTTCATCTTCTCGTTAGTGGGCTTTACAATTGCGTCAGTTTTGTGCGGCTTGTCTACGACTCTACCGATGCTGGTCGTTTCGCGCATCGTGCAGGGATTGTGCGGTGGTGGCTTGCTGGCCAAAGGTCAAGCCATCCTATTTGAAACTTTTCCACCAGCGGAGCAGGGTCTCGCCCAGGCAGTGTTTGGGATTGGCGTGATTGCTGGCCCTGCAATTGGTCCAGCCATGGGAGGCTACCTAACTGACAACTTAGGCTGGCGGTGGATCTTCTTTGTCAATATTCCCTTTGGTATAATGGCAGTAGTAATGGCAGTGCTATTTTTGCCGAAGGACCGCCAGCAAAAACAGCACCAAGCCGTCGATTGGTGGGGCATTGCCCTACTGGCGATCGCCGTGGGTTCCTTACAGGTCGTGTTGGAGGAAGGAGAAACAAACGACTGGTTTTCATCCCGACTGATCTCAAACCTGATGGTGATTGGCTGTATCGGTCTAGCACTTTTCATCTGGCGCGAACTGACAACGAAACATCCGGCAGTTGACCTTCGAGTCCTACGTCACCGCTCTCT
>CAXUIV010000024.1:16531-18792 GCA_964250875.1 uncultured bacterium | reverse complement strand
CCCATGCCCCATGCCCCCAAACCAGGTTCTTCACCAAAGGCAAACTATGTATTTGTTTTCTTAGAAATTTTTGAGCGAGAAGGTGGAATTCAATCTTATGTAGGCGACATTTTTCAAGCCTACCTCGGCTTGGTCAATCAGCAAACCGAGGTTTTTCTGTTGCGGGATGGGCACAAATGGGCCGGTAAGTTCGAATCCGATCATCTGCAATTTCAACACTTCAAAGCTCGGTTTCCTCCAATGGGGCGAGTGCGAATGGCAGCGGCTTTGCTCAACTGTCTATTGCAGCAGCGCCCTCAGCATGTTTTCTGTGGCCACATCAAACTGGCAGTGCTAGTGCATGCCCTCTGTGAGCCACTGGGAATTCCCTACACCGTCTTGACTTATGGTAAGGAGGTTTGGGACCCCTTGCCCAGATTATATCTGCGTGCCCTTCGACATGCTGCTGGAATTTGGACGATTAGTCGCTATAGCCGAGACCGTATCTGTACCGCCAACCATCTCAACCCTCAGATGGTGCAGTTTCTACCTTGCACAATCGATGGTGATATTTTCACCCCTGGTCCTAAGAAGACAGCGCTTGTTGAAAGGTATGGGCTAGCTAAGGCAAAGGTATTGATGACGGTAGCGCGGCTGTGGTCAGGAGATATCTACAAAGGTGTGGATGTAACAATTCGAGCGTTGCCAGAGATATTGCGGGTGTTTCCAGAAGTCAAATACCTAGTCATCGGTCGCGGCGATGATCAACCACGCTTAAAGACACTGGCACAAGGTTTAGGCGTCGCCGAGCAGGTCATTTTTGCTGGCTTCGTTCCTACGGCAGAGTTGGTAGAGCATTACCGTCTGGCCGATGCCTATGTTATGCCTTCTCAAGAGGGCTTTGGCATCGTGTACTTGGAAGCCATGGCCTGTGGTATTCCGGTGGTATCTGGGGACGCCGATGGTTCAGCGGACCCGTTGCAGGATGGGCACCTCGGCTGGCGCGTTCCTCACCGCGATCCAGAGGCAGTAGCAGCGGCATGCATTGAAATCCTGAAACAGAACGATCAACGCTGTGATGGGCAGTGGCTGCGATCACAGACCCTCGCCCTTTTTGGTAAAGAGGCTTTCAAGGCGCAGCTACAGCAGTTGCTTGAAGAGACAGGTTGTTGATTGGACAAGGGAACTCGTTATCCTAGAGTCAGGGCAGAATGACTTTGGAAAAATGATCAAAACTCTTCGCTTCAATCTTGCTAATGTAGGCAGTTGGCTTATCCTACTGGTCGTTGTTTGGTTATTGGGAGTAGTAGGTTTAGGCTGGCTGGTTAAATCATTTCTGTTTCTGTTTGGGCTACTTCTTGTCACCCCAGTCTTAGCGTTTCTAGGATTTCGCTGGTGGTTAAAACGTAACCTGGTTCAAGCCCAGTGCCCCATCTGCCATCATGAGGCCGCAGGACTTAATCGTACCCAGATCCAATGCTCAAACTGTGGCGAACCGCTAAAGGTGGAGCAGGGCCATTTCAGCCGTTTGACACCTCCTGGTACAATTGACGTTCAGGCAGTCGAAGTCCCAGCGAGATCAATTAAAGATTAGATTCAGCGCTTCTTTTGCGAGATAGAAAGAGTGTACGGATGGCCTTGACCGCGATCGCCCACATAAACCGAGTAGGTTCCTGGCTGCAAAAATCCAGAGATTTCTGGACTGTTACCTGAGTAGGAATCCCCTAGGACACAGAAGTGCCCCGTCGGTCCATCCATTAATAGAGTCGGGTGTCCGGCACCCTGCACGCTCAGCCGCACGTAAGGAATCGCATCGGCTACCTGGATCAGATGGTTGGGTGCGGCAGCGATATTGCCACAGTCGCTGCTCTTAGGTCCTCCAGATGTACCGCTAACTGTAAGCGGGTCCGGTTGAAAATTTGGTTGAAGTTTCAGTACCCCTGCCTCGGCTAAGCTAGCAGTACTGATGGATAACAACATTGTCACCGCTGTGGTAGCAACTAGCCCATGCTTGCGCATTTTCATAGCATTCCTTCCCTAAATATTGCCGATAGCTCTCAGCAGCGTTCATAACGTTAGTTTCCCTGACGATCACAAGCAATTTATGTTCCTGAGAGGAAAAGGGCGAAGGGCATGGGGCATGGGGCATGGAGTAAAGACTTACTAATTATGATTTTTGAGTGATGAATTAAATTCAAAACTCATAATGTTTTCCTCTCATTCCCCTTTCGCCTTTCGCCTTTTCCCTAATTTAATGATAGACAGTCGAGCTAATTCGTAAT
>CAXUIV010000024.1:0-16431 GCA_964250875.1 uncultured bacterium | reverse complement strand
TTCGCCTTTCGCCTTTTCCCTAATTTAATGATAGACAGTCGAGCTAATTCGTAATTTCTAACCGAATCGGCCTTCTACATAGTCACGGGTCCGGGGATTGGTCGCGGCAGTGAAAATATGGGCTGTTGGGCCAAACTCTATCATCTGACCGATCCGGCTCTCGTCGGTACTAAAGAAAGCTGTGTAATCAGAGACGCGGGAGGCTTGCTGCATATTGTGAGTAACGATCGCGATCGTCAACTCCTGGCGCAAATTGTGGATTAATTCCTCAATCTTCATTGTGGCGATCGGATCGAGGGCTGAGCAAGGCTCATCCATCAGCAGGACCTTCGGTCTCACAGCTAAAGCTCTGGCAATACACAATCGCTGTTGTTGTCCACCCGAAAGGGAGAGGGCCGACTTGTTCAGATGGTCCTTCACTTCATCCCAAAGAGCAGCACTTTTAAGGGCAAATTCGACAACCTCATCTAACTCTGTCCTAGAGCGCCGCCCCGCTACTCGAACACCATAGGCAACATTGTCATAAATGCTGATCGAGAAAGGATTCGGCTTTTGAAACACCATGCCGATTTGCTGGCGCAGTCGGTTTAGGTTGACACTACGGGCATAGATGTCGTGACCAAAAAAATCCACATGGCCTTCGACCCGTACTGTTCCCTCCAATTCGCCGATTCGGTTTAGGGCTTTAATAAAGGTAGATTTACCACAGCCGGAAGGACCGATGATTGCTGTTACTTGTCTCTCATAGACATCAATTGATACATGTTCTATGGCCTTTTGAGTGCCGTAGTAGAAGCTCAAGTCTTTAACATGAAGGGCTGGAACAAGCTCTTCTAGGGTTGGGTCAGTCGAGCGGACGGAGGGATTGTTATTAGCTGATTGCATATTTAGAAGGGACTAGGTATTTGAGTTAATGCAGAGGTTAAAAAATTCTAGCCCCTAATTTTTAAGCGTTTATTAGTGACTAAGCGCGAGAAAACGCTGACGCACAATATAAAACTAACTAGGATCAAAGAAGCAGTCCAAGCTAGCTGATTTTGCTCAGTGTAGGGAGACTGAGCGTAGTTAAAAATCAACACAGATAGAGAGGGAGCGGGGCCGCCAAAAAGTCCCTCAAGCCAATTTTGACTGTATAGAGCAGTAAATATAAGTGGAGCGGTTTCGCCAGCAGCGCGGGCTATGGCTAGTAAAACACCAGTGACGATTGCAGGCATAGCTCCAGCCACAACAATTCGAAAGGTGGTTTGAAGACGGCTAGCCCCCAGACCAGCAGAGGCTAATCTCTGAGCGGTGGGAACAAGTTTTAAGGCTTGCTCAGTGGTGAGCGCCACAACGGGTAACATCAGTACTGCTAGAGCAAACCCCCCTGCTACAGCTGAAAACCCCTTAGTTGTAAGGACAATAACGCCATAGGCAAATACACCAACAATGATAGAGGGAACGCCAGTGAGAATAGTCGTGAAAAAGCGCACTAAGTTAGCGATCGCTGTTCCCCGACCAAACTCAGACAAAAAAATACCAGTCATGACACCGCACGGTATGCTCAGGAGCGAGGCGATGCCCACCATGACCAGCGTGCCAACGATTGCGTGAGCAAATCCATTTTTCACACCCTGTAGCCCCTCTGGAGCAGGCAAAGAGGTAAAAACTTCCCACTTCAAGTGAGGAACTCCTTGACGCAGGATTTCAATCAAGATTGCCAAGATGGGCAAGAGTGCTAGAGCCGTGAGAGCAAATGCAGCTACCGTCATTCCTAAGTTGAAGACGTTTCGCACTGTGGGCAACGGCTTGTGCAGTTCCACTGCAAGCGGGTCACTGATTGGAGTTACTGGTGTCATGCAATGCCTTAAGCCCGTTGTAGAGTGATCAGCCGAACTAGAAGCACAGCGGCAATATTTACTAGTAATGTGAGAGTGAACAGAATCAGAGCTAGATACATTAAGGCTCCAATATGCAAACCATCTTGGGCTTCTGCAAATTCATTAGCTAGCAGAGAGGGAATAGTAGAAGCTGCATCCAGCAACGAAGAACTGATTTGTCCGGAATTACCGATCACGAGCGTTACTGCCATCGTTTCGCCTAAAGCTCTACCCAGCGCTAAAACCGCCGCCCCAAAAATTCCTGAAGCCCCCGCTGGTATTAAGACGCCAAAGATAGTTTCCCAGCGAGTTGCTCCTAAAGACATGGAACCGCTCCGCAGCTCCTTGGGAATTGCCTGCAACACATCCCGACTGATAGCAGCCATTGTTGGCAAAATCATGATGGCAAGGATAATGCCAGCAACCAAGACACTATAGCCAGAGGTATCCGTGCTAAACAGAGGGATGTAGCTGAAGTAGTGGTGCAATCCTGCTTGAATGGGTCGCAGAAAAGGAATCAACACAAAAATTCCCCAAAGACCAACGATGACACTGGGGATGGCGGCAATCATTTCAATCACAAAAGCCAAGGGCGATCGCACAACGGGCGGCAAAAAATCCTCACTTGTCACCAATGCTACTGCCAGCCCCACGGGCACAGCTATCAATAGACCGATTGAGGAGGATACCAGCGTTCCATAGATGTAAGGTAAAGCCCCAAAAGTCAGATTAGGCACATCCCAATCTCGACTGCCTAAAAATCCTAGCCCAAACTTCTGAATTGCTGGCTGAGCCTGCTGAAAAATGACCCAGCTCATCCAAAACAGCACTCCCACTGTAACAAAGGCAAAACCACGCGCCAGCCAAGTAAATCCCTGGTCTAGCCAAAGGTTTGCTCCCGCTACAGTCATGATATTAAGGTCGTCAGGAGCAATGGGCTGGCGATTGCTATCAGTGCTATCGGCTAGATTGGTAGCTCGATCAGATCGTTCTTCCATGCTTGAATTTGTTTTAATCCCTATCGTAAATATCGTTGAGCGTTAACTGTTGATTATTAATAAGGCTCAAATAGGAATGTAGAGACGTCGCATGCAACGTCTCTACATGCTTGCTCAGAGCTGGTCGAATTTCTGGTATTGAAATCCTAAGGACCAGTAACTTCGCTGTTTACCGCGTCGAGTACTGCTGTAGTGTACTTTTCCGGGATTCGAGTGTACTGGAGACTGGCATTAAGCTGTTGACCGTCAGTGAGAACCCACTGCACCATCTTCTTGACGGCTTCGGCTTTGCCTGGAGTGGTGTACTTTTTGTAGACCATCAGCCATGTCAAAGCTGTGATCGGATAGCCATCTGCGGGATCGCCTAGATCTTTAAATGAGACTCGGAAGTCATCATTGAACTTCACGTTCTCCAGAGCTTTATTTGCCTCTTCAAGGGTAGGGGCAACGAAGTTGCCTGCCTTATTCTGGACAAGCGCTGCTGTCAGGTTGCTGCTTTTGACATAAGCTGTCTCCACATAGCCAATGGTACCCGGAGTCTGCTTGACAATCTGAGCAACTCCCGGATTTCCTTTGCCCTTTAGGGGGCTTGCAGCCCAGCGAGGAGCTTTGTCAGTACCGATTCTGCCCTTGAAATAAGGATCGACGGTACTTAGATGGTTGGTAAAGTTGAAGGTCGTACCGCTACTGTCAGCACGCACCGCCAGTTTAATCGGTACACTGGGCAGATTTACACCGGGGTTGTCTACCGCAATTTTGGGATCGTTCCATTGGGTAATTTGTCCGTCAAAGATAGCTGGCAGCACAGTGCGAGACAACTTCAGGTTGGTGACGCCAGGAGCGTTGTAAACTACAGCGATCGCCCCTCCGGCTGCGGGTACAAACACGACACCCCGGCTCACTTTGCTCTCTTCTGAATCTGTCATTGCTGCATCGCTAGCGCCGAAGTCAACAACGCCTGCGGTCATTTGCTTGATTCCACCACCGCTACCAATGCCTTGATAGCTAACAGTCAGGTTTGTCTTGCTTTTGAAGCCAGGATCGGCAAAGTACCGTTCGTAGAGAGGCTGCGGGAAGGTTGCCCCTGCGCCGGTCAAAGATTCAGCCTGGGCGACTGTCGTAAGTGCAGGCCCAAACGTCACGGTAGCCGCAACCACTGAGGCTGTGACTGCACGACGAAAAGCTGTTGTAAAGAAGATCATATTGCGTCCTCTAGCAGAGACAAATTGATAATTAATCACACCTAGAATAAATTACAACTTAAGCGGTTAAGCAAGATTAAAGGGTGGGTTAAGAAGCGATTAATCTTGGCTTAAAGTTCCTTTAGAGTCATTCTTTATTCCTGCAAAGAAGCTTTTCTGAGCAGGGCTAAACTGATAGGATAAACGAGTACACTGCTTAAACCTGCAATGAAAGATTAAATGTAGAACTTAGCATTATGTTTTGTTTTGAAAATTATTAAATTGGCAATCCAAATCAGTCTCCTAAAGACATTTGTATTTTTTAGTTATAACGACGGTTCGGCGTCTCAAAGTGTATTTCTCCTAGCAAAGCAACATGATTCAGTCTTATCCGCTAAAAAACTTACCAGCTCCCCTGCAAACTCTAATCCGACCTATGCTGCTGATTTCCTTGGCAGCGCATGGCCTTCTACTGTCTATCCCGCTACCTTCTAACGTTAAACCTGTCCCACCGCCGAAGGAAAAACCAGTTAGAATTACTCAGCTTTCTAATTCCCCTAAGCAGCCTATTGTTACTCTGCCTAAAGCTTCTCCAAAAATAATTCAGCTTTCTAAACTTATCCAAAAAGTTGCTCTTTCAAACCGTCAACTCGTTTTACCATATCCCCGTCCACGAGTGGTTCCTCCACAGCTACAAACTGCTTTACAAAGGCCCATTCCAACGCCCAGTGTGCGGCCAAGTACGGTGTCCTCAGCAACAACAGCACCGAGTCCAACGCCTTCCAACTCACCTTCAAACCCTAACAATCCGTTTGCTGATTTCCCTCACTATCAACCCAGCACTCCCGGTTGTTTCAACTTGCCATCTTGTTATCAGACAAACGTAGCTCTAGACGGCTTGGCTGCTTACTTTGATAAACAACTACCAGTGAAATATGCAGTTAAACCTGGAGTTAGCGAGCCAAATAGAAAGGTCTATCAACTGTCCAAGGGTGGTGTAACAAAGTATCTTAACCTCATTCTTATTGACCAGCAGCAGGGGACTGCTTATGTCCTTGCCGATCAGGCTATGACTCCAGATCAACTTAAAAAAGCAGTTGAGCCACCGCCTGAGCTTTATGACATCTTAAGCAAAGTTAGCGATGATAAGGCTGAGGAGTCTGATTTTGCTGATACTAGAAGCTTCTTCACTCAGCTCACCCACCAAGATAAAGATGGTAGCGTTTTGCCACCGGATTATCGTCCAGGAATTGAGGGCGATCCAAAGCTGGTGACAGGTCAGACTCCTCAAGCAGTCGCGACTGCATTAACGGCTAACTTACAAAGCGTTTTTGACAAAGTAACCCCAGCACAGGATTACGGAGGAGGGCCTGTCTATCAAATGACAAAGGGGAATTTCACTGCCTACCTCAATCTGGTGCCGACTCAAGACGGTAAAAGCACAATTGTTGTTCTTTGGACAAGTCCGCCGCAGTAAAAACAGGATTTAACCCTCAATTGCTAGGGAGACGCGATCGCCTCCCACAGCCCGCATCCTTCCCAGAACTTTGACAACTTGCTCGTAAGGCAGCTTGCGGTCTGCCTTCAAAATCACAGCCCCTTTGGCATTACTTGTCAAATAGGACTGCATTCGTGCTTGCAGTTGCGCTTCGTCCACCGGCTTATTTTCCAGCAGAATTTGACCCTGCTGATTTAGCCCAACGACGAGGGGATCGGGTATTGTCTGTTCCTGCTTACCAGCGTCAGCACTAGGTAAGGTCACGTCCACTGCCTGCTGGCGCGTTAACGATAGTGATCCCAGAATAAAGAATACCAAGACAGCTAAAATCACATCCATTAACGGTACGAGATCGAGATGAGGCATCTCAGACCCCTGCCTACCCTTTTTGAAGCGCATCTATAACTCCCGCCAGCAAAAATAAATAATAGAGAATAAAAACTAACTGCTAATCAGTCCAG
Organism: uncultured bacterium; assembly: GCA_964250875.1. Classification (GTDB taxonomy): domain Bacteria; phylum Cyanobacteriota; class Cyanobacteriia; order Cyanobacteriales; family Chroococcidiopsidaceae; genus CAXUIV01. The sequence goes on along the minus strand of CAXUIV010000024.1, from coordinate 10,434 downwards.
CTAATGACTTTCCGGCAGCGCTGGTTCTATTTCGGAGTACTGCTTCTCGTGCAAGAACTGACGGTAGATGACCTCAAGCTCAGTGCCGACTTCGGAGAAATAGTCTACTTGCCGTGCCTGCAAAGTTACAAAGATGCGAAAAGCAACCAGCGCTGTAATCGCCACGATCATCCCAGTTGCCGTAGCAATTAGTGCCTCACCAATACCCTGCGTAGCCTGTGTCTTACTAGAGCTGGCTGCGTTACCTAGTTCAAGATTGCCAAAGGTACGGATCAGGCCCGTCACAGTACCCAAGAGACCCAGCAGGGGCGCTAGAGAGACCACTGTTTCGAGGAGTTTGTCTCCCTTACGCATTCGCACAAATTCTCGATCGCCAGCAGCTTCCATCGCTAGACGGAAAGTTTCAGGAGTTGGCCGTCTGAGTCTTAAAGGAGCTAGCAAAAAGCGGCCAATAGCCAAATGCTGGGCAGAACTGGCGATCGCTGCTGCTTTATCCAAGTCATAGCTTGCTGCCTCTAGCACATCATTAACAACTCGGCCCTCTTGACTCAGCAGCCGGTACCAGAACCAAGCTCTTTCCAGAGCAGTAGCTACAGTGGCAACAGATAGCCCCAACAAAGGAACCATGAGTGGACCACCCTGGAGCAACAGATCGTATAGCCTAGTCATGATCGTTAGAGGAATGGCTGATGAAGTATCAAGTTTCCTGATAGGTTATCTGAATCACTGCTGAATTAGGTTAAATAGAGGTAATAAGAAGATTAAGTTTAGTCGGTTAGTGCGGAGTGCGGAGTTTGGAGTTCCGAAAAATTAGAGCTATTGCTGGCATTTCCTTTCGCCCTTCGCACTTCGCCCTTAGCCCCATTCCCTATGCCCTATGCCCTAATGGTGTATATCACTCAAAATAGAAGTGGGATTAAATATCAAAAATCAACATAATGGCGAGAGACCTGCGGGGATTCCTGAAAATCCTGGAAGAACGAGGACAACTGCAACGGATTGATGCCTTGGTCGATCCAGATTTAGAAATTGCTGAGATTTCCAATCGAATGCTGCAACGGGGCGGTCCGGGGTTGCTGTTTGAAAATGTCAAAGGGTCATCCTACTCTGTCGCAGTGAATCTGATGGGGACAGTAGAACGAATTTGCTGGGCGATGAATATGCAGCGTCCAGAGGAGTTAGAGGACTTGGGGAAGAAGCTGAGTATGCTGCAACAGCCCAAGCCACCGAAGAAAATTTCTCAGGCGGTGGAGTTTGGCAAAGTGCTGTTTGATGTGCTGAAAGCCAAACCAGGACGCAACTTTTTTCCTGCTTGCCAGCAAGTCGTGCTTCAAGGCGACGAGCTGGATCTAAGTCAGCTGCCGCTGATTCGCCCCTATCCCGGCGATGCGGGCAAGATTATTACTTTGGGACTGGTGATCACGAAGGATTGTGAGACGGGTACTCCAAATGTCGGAGTATATCGGCTACAGCTACAGTCGCCCAGTACGATGACCGTTCACTGGCTATCTGTGCGGGGTGGGGCGCGGCACCTACGCAAGTGCGCTGAACGGGGGAAGAAGCTAGAGGTGGCGATCGCCTTGGGTGTCGATCCCCTCATCATCATGGCAGCCGCTACACCCATTCCCCTAGATTTATCGGAATGGCTGTTTGCTGGTTTGTATGGTGGTTCTGGGGTTCAGTTGGCTAAGTGTAAGACGGTAGATCTAGAAGTGCCAGCTGATTCGGAGTTTGTTTTAGAGGGCACGATTACCCCAGGAGAAGTGCTGCCGGATGGCCCATTTGGCGATCACATGGGCTATTACGGTGGGGTGGAGGACTCGCCGTTGATTCGCTTTCAGTGTATGACACACCGGAGAGATCCGATTTACCTCACAACGTTTAGCGGTCGTCCACCGAAGGAAGAGGCGATGATGGCGATCGCGCTCAACCGAATCTACACTCCGATCCTGCGGCAGCAGGTGTCAGAGATTGTTGACTTTTTCTTACCGATGGAAGCTCTGAGCTATAAGGCGGCGATTATTTCCATTGATAAAGCCTATCCTGGTCAAGCTCGTCGTGCGGCTTTGGCTTTTTGGAGTGCCCTGCCTCAGTTCACCTACACCAAGTTTGTGATTGTGGTGGATAAGACGATCAATATTCGCGACCCGCGTCAGGTAGTATGGGCAATCAGTTCTAAAGTTGACCCGACACGAGATGTGTTCATTTTGCCGAATACGCCTTTTGATACTTTGGATTTTGCGAGTGAGAAGATTGGCTTAGGTGGACGGATGGGGATTGATGCGACGACTAAGATGCCGCCGGAGACGGACCATGCTTGGGGGGAGGTGCTGGAGTCGGATCCGGATGTGGCGGCGATGGTTGAGAGGCGTTGGGCTGAGTATGGGTTGGCGGGTTTGCAGTTGGGGGAAGTTGACTCGAATTTGTTTGGGTATGATATGCGGTAAACGAACCGCAGAGAGCGAGTTTCCGGTGAGGCTGTGCCTCCCGGAAAACTTGCGGTGGGCGCAGAGGGCGCGGAGAGAAGAGAGAAGAGGAAGGGTAGTTGGTTAGTTTGAGGGATGTTGGTGGGGTTTGAGGTTTAGTGGAATTTCTACGGTGAACTCGGTTCCTTGGGCTGGGGTGGAGATGCAGGTGATTTGACCGGAGTGTTTTTCCACGACGATCTGATGGCTGATGGCTAACCCCAACCCTGTGCCACTCCCTACGGGCTTTGTGGTGAAGAATGGGTCGAATATGCGCTGACGAATTTCTTCGCTTATTCCAGACCCATTGTCGGCAATGCGAATTATCACTTGGTTCTCTAGGAGTTCTGTGCGGATCCAAATCATGGGTGAGGGGTCAGAAAGATGCTCTCCACTACTCCTTGCTCGATCTTCCAAGGCGTCAATCGCATTATCTAGCAGATTCATGAACACCTGATTTAACTGGCTGGCATAGCAGTTAATCGGCGGCAGTAGATCGTAGTCTTTGTCTACTTTTATGGCTTTACGTCCACCTTCAGCCCTTAGTCGGTTCTGCAAAATGAGTAGAGTTGATTCGATGCCTTCATGGATGTCTACGAGTTTAAACTCGGATTCATCTAGTCGGGAGAAGCTTTTTAGCGATCGCACAATCTGTTGGATACGTTCGGTCCCCACCTGCATGGAGTTCATCAGTCTCAGCCAATCTTCCACCAGGAACTCCAAGTCGATTTCTTCAACCTGATGCTGGATTTCTGGTGTGGGGTTTGGGTAAGTTTGCTGGTAGAGTTCTAGCAGATCCAGTAGACATTGAAAGTAGTCACGCGCAGGCGGAAGATTTCCTTGAACAAAACTGATGGGGTTATTGATTTCGTGGGCAATACCTGCTATCATCTTGCCCAAACTGGACATTTTTTCTGCCTGAATCAGTTGGGTTTGAGTGTGCCTCAATTTGTTCAGGGCAGCCTCTAGCTCTCTTGCTTTCTCTCTTTCTCGTGTCTCCGATTTTTGCAGGGCGGCTTCTGCTCTCTTGCGTTCTTCTACCTCCTGTCGCAACTTGGCATTCTGCTCCTGAAGTCGTTTTGTTAAGGAACGTAGATGCAGGTGAGTTTTAACGCGAGCCAAAACCTCTTGCAGTTGAATTGGCTTGCTGATGTAATCTACTGCCCCTAGCGTCAGCCCTTTGACCTTAGACTCTGAATTAGAAGAATCAGTGAGTGCCGTCATGAAAATGACTGGGATATCCTTTGTCTTTTCCCAGGCTTTCAATTTACGGCAGGTTTCAAACCCATCTATTTCTGGCATCATGACATCCAGCAAGATCAGATCGGGTGAGGTTCCCTCTAGAATTCTCAGGGCTTGGGGGCCACTTTTAGCAACCCGGACTTCAAAACTAGCCTTTCTTAGTAAATCAGAGACGAGTTTCAGATTAGCACTAGTATCATCTATTATCAGTATCTGCTCTTGCGTAGAGCTATTTCTTAGATCTAAATTCGAGGTCGATAAATTTTCTTGAATTCTGTTGACATCTTCAGTTGGCATCTTATTCTGTGCCAATTGGCAATTCGCCGAGTCCTTATTTTGACTCTTCTGATAAATAGCTGTCAACCAGTTTAGCAATTTCTTCATATCCAAAATCTTCGGAGAGTTCCAGCATCCTAGTGACGAAAGGGGTGTACTTAGGGGACAATTGCTGGAGTCGGCTAGCTGCTCGCTCTACACCTTCAACGTTACCGCTGCTAGCTGCTTCGTACAGCGCCGCCAGTTCCTCCCTCGGCGGTATAGCCATTTCGGTTGGCACCTGCGCAAGGTGACTTGACTCGTTCCCATTCTGAGATTGATCGGTTGTTCGTGTAGATCCATAGTCCACAATGCTGTCTGTCAAGTTGGCTGTTGTTGGCTTCAGACGGCTTATGACTTCTGGTAAGTCTAAATCAAACCAAAATATGCTGCCAACTTCAGGATTACTCTCAACAAAGATTTGGCTTCCCATCATTGCCACAATCTTTTGAGAAATAGCGAGTCCTAACCCAGTCCCTTCGGCACAGCGCGAACTATCTCCCACTTGCACAAAGGGTAAGAAGATCTTTTCTAGTTGTTCGCTGGTCATGCCAATGCCAGAATCTTCTACTTGGAAGCGAATCTTCCGATAGCACGAGGTGAGATTGAGTTTCTCTTGTTCTGTTCCTGGAGCCACCTCATCTTCTATGACCTCCACTTTAAAAGTAACGTCTCCAGTATCGGTGAACTTGACTGCATTGCTCAGTAGATTCAATAAGACTTGACGCAGTCTCTTTTCATCAGCATGAATGAATGAGGGAACTTGATTGACAAGGCGTGTAAAGTTAACTGATTTCTGTGCTGCTTTGAGACAGAAGATTTCTGACACACCTTTTAAGAGGGAGGGAAAGTGAAATTCCTCAGCATGCAGTTCAAGTTTCTCTGCTTCGATTTTTGCCAGGTCTAAGATATCGTTAATCAGAGTGAGAAGATGCATACCGCATCGGTAGATAGTAACAAGACCTTCCTTCTGCTCAAGAGTAGCGTTCTCATCCCACTGGAGAATCTCCGCATAACCCAAAATGCCGGTGAGAGGGGTGCGAAGTTCGTGGCTCATGTTGGCGAGGAATCGACTTTTGGCTCGGTTGGCAGCCTCAGCAGCCTCTTTTGCCTGTCGCAATGACTCCTCTGCCTGTTTTAAGTCGGTCATGTCGCGCAAACTGATAACGACTCCAGCAATCGTCCCGTCTACCTCAAGATAAGGAGAGTAAGTTGCGCTCAGAAATCGTGGTTCGCAAGATGTACTCTCCAGCCAGTAGTGGTAATAAATTGTCTGTCCTGCCAAACATTCAGTCAGGTGTTCTTTGATCGAAGGTTCAAATACATCTACTCCCAAAACATCGCTGACTGAGTGACCAATCATCTCGTTGTTGCCTTTGTTATGCCAGGTTAAGTAGGTCTGATTGACCACTTGGTAGACGTAATTCCGATCAATCAACGAAACACCATCTGCTGTTGCTGAAACAATCCGTTCGTACTTTGCCAGTTTCTGGGTGCGCTCTTGTACCTTCAACTCCAGGGTTTGGGCATAGTTCTCTAAAGCCTGGTGGGAGATTTGCAGCTCTCTCCTCTGAAACAAGCCACGACTTGCCAGTGCGGCACTAATAAGCGCCAAGGAGGGTGAAGCCACAATCACCCACCAACCCCAGAGAAAAAATAGATAGGCACTGCCAAGGAGAATACCGTTGGCAACAGGAATGGCAACAACTGCCCAGCGTAGCGAACGGATTCTCCAGCCCAACACCGCTCCTACCCCTGACCAAAGGCAAATCCACAGCCATCCTAGCTGTTGTGGTAAGCCTCGGAAGAGTTGTCTGCCATCTAGGGCGGCGCTCAGTATTTGACAAACGAGTTCGGCATGTAGCTCGACACCCGACCATGTCGTGCGTGGGCTGTTTGTGTAAGGAGTGTAAAACTTGTCGTTTAAACTTTCAGCGATAGAGCCGATGAGGACAATCCGACCTCGCATCAGGTTGGCAGGAATTCTATCCTCCAGAACATCAGTGATGGAGATTGTCAAGAATTTTCCATGCATTCTAGGAAAAGTCCCCAGAATTTGATACCCACCCACATCAGCGCGGACGTAACCGCCTTCACTCTCTTGAAGTGGCAGAAACTTAGCTCTACCCAACCGGATAGTTCCGTCTTGCTCAGTGTGGGGTCTGATGTTTTCTGCTGCCAAATAGGCTAACGCTAACTTGGCTCCCAGAGTCAAGACAGTCTTGCCGGGGTGAGGCCGAAGAGATAACAGGTGACGACGAACTTTGCCATCAGTATCCACGACCAAATCGCTAGCGGCAAACTGGCTTCGCTCCCGAAGCACAGGGGGTGGGTCAACCATGGGACCAGCGGCATCGCTCAGCGTCTTCTGAATCCCAACCAGATTCGGTGTAGAGGCAAATGCTTTCAGTAATTCTCTGTATCCAGGCTCTACTGGAAGATTGCGATAGAGGTCTAGTCCAATTGCCCTTGGCTGCTGCTGTTTCAGCTTTTCTAGCAGCTTGGCTAGGGTGGTGTCTGAGATTGGCCAGTGCTTCAAGCGCGAGATATCTGGCTCGTCAATTGTCACAAGGACCAGGCGGGATTGCCTAGCTCCCGTTGGCCGCAGGCGAAACCATCGATCTAAAACGGCAAATTCGCCGACTTGCAGTGCCCCCGAAAATTGCAGTGCTATGGTTGCCACCGATACCCAAACAACTATAATCCCGATGCCGCGCCACTGGAGGATTTGCGCTTTTAGATTCCACATCAGTCGTTTTGCCTATAGCTGAGTGATGCATCTGTGGAGGAGTTATTCTTTGGTGGCGATCACATCCAAACCACCAGACTTCAACAGTTTTGCCCAGGTGGCACCCAGCGTTGAATTACTCGGTTGAGTCCGCTGAAGCTCTACCAACGTATTCAACGCATCGTACCAAAATCCTTGCTTGGCGTACAGGGAGATCCTCTCTGCCGCTGCCGCATTGGCTAACTGTTGCTTTAAGTCGGCAGTCGGTTCAGTGTGTTCGACCCAACCACCCACAACCCAGTCTTCAGTCCGGTCAGTCGGATTGCAAACCAGTGCTAATGTCCAGTAGTAAGACTTGTCTTTTGCTAGCGATGGCGCATTGTCTGGCAGGTGAATGCTGACCAAGCCCGCTTGTTTATCCACAGGAAGATTCACCTGGTAAACACCGTTCTTTTGCTCGTCGAACAAGCTAAATTCCGCTGTTTGAGCAGTAGTTTGTGGTTTATAAACTAAAAAATTTGGGCGAGCCGATTGCGTTAAACCCAGGTGGCGACGAGAGCTGAGGGCTGTCAAGGTACCGAGGCTTGCAGCTCGGTTTGACAGGCAAGCTATGTTAAGGGGGCGTGACCCTCCCCCGACAGTACCGTCACGAGGCAGATCTTGACCTGAAGGGGGGTCAAAGTCGGTCGCGATTTGAGAATCTGCCCGGACCTTGTCCGTCCAATAGGTTGTCAGCAGGACGGCTAGGGATATTCCGGTAGATATTAACTTAAATCTAGATTTAAAAGTATCCATAGTTATGTATTCCCTCGGGTCTATTTTTGCACAATTATTTTTTATTTCGCTAAACTTTATCAGAAAGCTATAGAGCTTATGTCTAAAAAAGTTATTTGAATACATTACTAAAGCCAATCACCAACCAGAATAAAGGGTGCCCAATAGTAGGGATGGCTAAATTTAGATTGTTTTAGTAAATAAAGTTGAGCCTGCCGCACAGCTTCAGCCTTGGTGACTTTTGGTTTGAGCAGTTCTCGGTAAAACTGCACCATAAAATCTGCCGTTGATTCGTCGCTGACGGTCCAAAGCGTGCCAAGGGTACTGTGAGCGCCTGATCGCACAGCCACCCCAGCCAAACCTAGCGCGGCTCGCTTATCCCCTTTCGCTGTCTGGCAGGCACTTAATACAAGTAGCTCAATCGGTGAGGAATCCAACGAATTCCGGTTAGCTAGCAAAGCACTGAATCCTTTAACGTTAAGCGGTCCGTCCCAAGTGAGGATAAACGTTTCTGAAGCCTTGGAACTGAACTGGCCGTGGGTTGCTAGGTGCATGACTGAGAACGCCAGAGTCTTCACGTTGGCTTGGAGAGCAGCAGTGGTGAACTGCCGATCGAGCAAGGTTGTCGCCGGAACAGTGGCGCTGATTGAGCTAACCTCCTGTTTGACACCTGGCAGAGCAGAGAAATCTTGACCTCCTCCAGTCAGTCCGCCGATTAACGCCTTCAGATGATTACGGGCGAGGGGACGGGGGTTGAAGATCTGCAAGCTAGGGGAAATCGCAATTCGGTACTGTTCAATCAAATACTGTTTGCCGTCGTGCAGAGCAGCCATCGGTAAATTCCGCAGCGATCCATCTAAAACAAATACTAGTGTTTCAATATGGTGGCTTGCTAAATCTGCTGCGGCTGGCTCCACAAACCAGGCGTAAACTTGCTGGGCAAGGGGTAAGCGTTCTTGGGCAAAGGATGTCGATCTGAACGATTGGCGCATGCGACTGACGATATCTTCTACCTGCTCTTGAGGCAGAGAAGTTGCATAATGGCGCAGCATCTGACCGGGTAGAGAAAGAATAACTTCCAGGCGATCGCGCAGGATGATCGGGTAGATGACGGCGGCTGTGGGATCGACTTGCTCTAGGGGTTGGGGTTGACTGGTTAAGCAGGCTTCTCGAAAAAAATCGGCAAGCTTAGCAAGCTGTAGTGCTTCAATTGTTGCTCTTGCTGAGAAAAGTTGTTTTTGCCTTTGTTCCTGGGATGTATCTGGGCTGTCCTGTAGCAGTAAATCCACCAGTTCTCGATAAACGGGTTCGACCTGCTCCCGAAAGGAAAACTGCACATCCTGGTTGATCGCAACCAGATCTTGGCGTAGAGATTGCAGGGTATCGACGGCTTCGGAGTAGGCAGCGATCGCTCTTGGTCTATCGCCTGTCGTGCTGAGCAATTCCCCCATCAGCCGCTGCCACTGATAGGCAATCTCCGGAGCGCGAATCGTCTGCGCTATGGTGAGTGCCTGCTGAATCAGGCGTTTTGACTCCTCCCACTGCTGTGTTTTTATATACAGCCGTCCTAAACCCCCCAAAGCATAAGATTCGGCACGGAGATTGCCCAGCATTTTGGCCTGCTTTTGGGCATGAGCTAGAAGTTGAGCTACGGCAGTGAGGTTTTGGGGTTTGAGTTTAACCAGAGCTTCTGCTAGCTCGATTTGAGCATAAACATGAGTCTGGCTAGGAGGTAAGTTAGCGAGTTGGGTCTGAATTGGCAGCAGCAGTTGTTGCGCCTCCTGTCGGCGATTGAGTTCAATCAACAGCTCTATCTGATGGATCTGAGCAGATAGTCTGACTGGACTATTTTGTGTAGCTGCCTGCTGGTAAAATTCCAAGGCGGATTGGGGCTGTTCCTGCACTTCAGCAAGATTACCCAAACCAAGCAGGGCAATCTGAACATCAGGAACGGATTGTAGTCTTTGAGCCAATGCTAGACTTTGCTGGAGGATGTTTTGGGAGGCGGCGAAGTCACCGATTACCCGCAGGATGTTGCCCAAGTTCAGAAGTTCGGTGACTTTAAGCTGATCGCTTTGACCGAATAAAGATGCCTCTACCTGTTGCAGAGTCGTCCTAGCACGTAGGTAAAATCCTAGCGCTTGCATTGCCCTTGCCTGATTGATTCGGGTACCGATTTCACCCACGCGATCGCCTTGTGTTCTGTAGAGTGCTTCCGACTTCCTCCAGGTCTCCAACGCAGTTTCTAGCTGTCCTTGGCTAAACTGTAATTGACCCTGGTTATTGAGAATCTGAGCCAGAACAAATTTGATGTTTGACTGGCGTAACGTTTGGGTAGCTGTCTGAGTATCTGTCTGGGTATCTATTTGGGCGATCGCTTCAGCCATAGCTGCTTCTGCTTGCTGTAGCTGTCCCAGGTGCTGATAGGTCAGGGAAAGATAACTCAGTACTAATGCCCGATCTAGAGTATCTCCCTTGACCTGAAAATCAGATGCGGCTGCTCTCCAGACATCAGCTGCCTGCAAAAATTGACCCGCTTGGTAAAGTGCTTGTCCATCTGATAATATGCTTGACGCAAGAGGTGACGGTGATGAACTGCCGTCGGCAGCATGAACACCGAGAACCATCAAGAATCCTGAAAGCGCATACGTGCTGAATACCAGCAACAAGTTTCTGAGGCGTATTTTTTTTAGGTATTCAATGAGCGGTTTCATCAGTTGCTGCCAGCGTGACTGTTCTGACAATTCTGCGCATAGCTGTTAGCAGCTACTGCAAGAGGATCGGCTACCAACTGCACAGTACCATCTGGTCTCATGATCCAGCCCGTAGCCTCAACTAGAGAATCTGGAGTTGGCGATCGCTGACTCAGAACTTCTTTACTCCCCCCTCTCCCCCTCTCCCCCTCTCTTC
>CAXUIV010000023.1:0-18890 GCA_964250875.1 uncultured bacterium | reverse complement strand
TCTCTGGAGGCGCAGAAACAGACTTTGGCGTGGCAATCGGTCGCTTCTATCTTCCGGCTCCTCACCGGGGCAAAGCATGGACCTGGAAATATTTGATTTTGCTGGATAGAGCATCGCCCAGTTGGGCATGGACAGCTGCGGATACCGCCTGGGAAGACGACTTGGAACCTCTAGCCGAGGAGACCTTATGATTCATCCTCGAACTCTGACCGAACGGGAGCAAGATCTCATCGAACTTTACAGCCGCTGCCAACTTGGGATAACGCCGAGGAGGTTTTATGCCAAGTGGTCCGTGAGTTACGAGCAGATAGCGGCTATCTGTTCTCGCTCGATTTCTACGGTCCGGCGCTGGTTCAGACGCGATTGCAACTACCGCCGTCCGACCAAAGCCGATTTGCGCCACCTCGCCCTGATGGACTTCCTGCTGGAGCATTTTGAGGAAATTCCTACCGAACTCTTCGATCTCCTCTGCTCTCTCGGCTGGGGCGAGTAGCGAGTCGTCGCCCCAAGCCGAAATGAGTCCAAATGTCAATATCACGGTGATATTTCTTTCGCTAGCCACTCTGAATTAGGGTGGCTGAAGTCCAACTCTTGCAGGTCAAATGCAAGGAGATTTTAATGACCGAACGACGGCGCATCGCCTGCGAAATTATGGTCATCCGGGTTGCCTTGAAAAAATGCGGCTATAGCATCCACAAACGTGCCAGACAGGCAATCTGGAAAGTTTACATCACCGACGACCGCTTCTACGTCCTGACCTTCCAACCCGCTCCCATAAGCAGTTGGGTCCTTCACCCACATGACAACAGTCCCGATCGCTGCGCCATTGAGACCATCATTGGACGCGCATTAGAAAAACAACCTCCAGCTATTCTCGGAAGAGTACCGTGATCTACAAAAACCAGCTTCAACCGTGGTGTATTATCCGCCCGCTCCCCAACCTCCAGCGAGTTGTCGTCGCTCGATTTCGTCGCCGCAATGACGCCGAAGCCTATCTGCAAGTCCTTCGTCGCCTCATCAGCAGTGTGACTTACCAAATCGTGTTCGATATAGAGTCAGATGACACAGAATGAAATACCTAGGAGTCGGTTGCCAGATAAACTCCAAGGGATCCCCCATCATGCTTTCTGTGAGGTTCCAGCGAGCGAACTTTGACCGGAAGCGACAGGGCCGGAAATCTCGCGCCATACACCCAACGGAGTGACGGGGGCAAGTTGGCGGCTAGAGCAATTGCTCCAGCCAAACTGGCACGTATAGTTAGGCGTCGCAGATCTCGGCGTCTAGCTTTTTTTGACTTCTCTTAGGGCTTATTGTGAATTCACCCTAATCCTGCTGTGCGAACGCCGTCAGCACTCTCCCGACCACGCCTTAGCACGCCAAGCGTCATCTTATTAAAATTCCTTCCAAGCAGGAGTAAATGCAGCAGGACACCCGCCATTGTCTCGTAGGCTAAGTCTATTCAGAAGGTGATTGAAGCGAGGTTGGGCTGATTCTACTTGTTCAGGTTGAGTACTTCTGCTTGTCAGAAGAGAAGAAAGTTCATGCTTTTGTAGCTTTAGTGTAATGAATTCCTCGTTAAAATGGTGTTTTATAAAAATTTCAACAGGTGAAATGGTTCCTCCGAACTGGATTAATGCAACTGACCTTAATTCATGGGCAAATCGGCGTGATGCTCAAGCAGTTCTTCCACAGTTAGTGCGTCGCCTTATCCACGCTACCACTAAGCAGCTTCAGCGCACTCATTTCCCTGCTGGTGACAGTGTTCAGATGGGAGGTTGGGATGGCATTGCCTACACCGAGCAAGGAAATTCCTTCGTCCTGACAGGCTTGTCCACTTGGGAGTTCGGAGCTACTAGAGACATTAAAGGGAAAGCTGATAGCGATTATAAAAAGCGTTGTGCAGAACCTTTAGGAATTATTCCTGCTCAAGCCGCTTTTATTTTCGTGACTCTCAGAAGATGGGGACGCAAAGACGATTGGACTCAGGAGAAGAATCAAGAGAAGATTTGGGCGAAGGTCATCGCCTATGATGCTGACGATCTAGAGCAGTGGCTAGAATTAGCACCTGGCGTTCATACATGGTTCTCAAGAATCCTCGGTAAATGGTCAGAAGACACTCTAGATTTGGGAGGTTTTTGGGAAGAGTGGACGCAGGCAACAACTCCTCCTCTAAGTTCACAGTTATATCTTGCCGATCGCGAAGACGCTATAGAGGTAGTCAAAAATTGGTTGACTGCGGCTCCAAGCAAGTTGACAATTCAGGCAGATTCATCCACTGAAGCGATCGCTTTTCTAGCGGCGGTGCTTCACCATCTACCGGAAGAGGAACGTCTTCAACATTTATCTCGGTGTGTATTGCCGCAAACCGAAGCGGCTTGGCGGTACGTCAGCAGCGTTCAAGATAGTCTAATCTTGGTTCCAACCTACGGTTTACCTCAATCGATTCCTACGAAGCACCACGTTTTGGTTCCTATTAGTCAAGAAAATAGCTCTAGTCAAAATCTTTTGAGGCTTTCCCGACCTACTCGGTCAACTTTTTGGCAAGTTCTGAAAAAGATGGGATTATCAGCAGAACGCGCACATGGATTAGCCAAGGAGTCGAAACGAAACTTGCCTATTCTACGTCGTCTCCTGGCGAATGCGCCCGAACTTCTCACACCTGACTGGGCAAAACCAGAGAATGGACGATCACTGATTCCAGCTTTACTTATTGGAGCATGGAATGAGGATAAAGAGGCGGATCGTGAAATCCTTGCAAAACTAGCTCACAAACCTTACAGTGAATTTGTTTCAGATCTGATTCGATGGAGGAATTGTTCCGATCCATTTGTTCGCCAAGTTGGAAACATCTGGCAAGTTATTTCGCGGGAGGATGCTTGGCATCTCCTTGCGTCGTTTCTACTGAGGGACGATTTAGAGATCTTAGAGACACTGGTAGTTTTAGTACTTGGCGAACTCGATCCAAGATACGATCTTCCAGTAGAGCAACGATTTGCAGCCAGCTTTTTAGGCAAAAGTGTTGCTCATTCTGGACACTTGAGGCAGGGGATAGCAGAAACCTTAGTATTTCTTGCAACTCGAACCCCTTCTAGTTGCTTTCGAGATACTCTACTTCTTCAAGAAAGAGTTAACAGTATAGTCTACCAGTTAATGTCAAAAGAAGCAGAGATCTGGCAGCACTGGGCATCTTTATCTCCATATTTGACCATATTGGCAGAAGCTGCTCCAGACATATTTTTGACACAATTGGAGCAGAATCTTGAACAGGAGTTTCCAACAGTTCTAGGCATATTTGCAGAAGAAGGTACATCTGGATCTAATCCACATGTATATTTGTTATGGGCGCTTGAAACACTTGCTTGGCAAACAGATTACCTATTGCAGGTCGTACTCATCCTTGCCAAATTGGTAAGGCTAGAACCTGGCGGAAAATTACTTAATCGTCCTGGCAACAGTTTAAGAAGAATTTTCCAACGACTTGCTCCTCAAGCAAATGCGACGATTGAGCAACGTTTGAGTGTGATAGAAACTTTGCTGTCTCGCGAGCCAGAGATTACGTGGCAGCTTCTTTGCCGCCTATTACCTTCTAACCTAGAGAGTATGGACTATAATCATCGACCCAGTTGGAGAGAATGGAGAGATGAAGAGCGATTAAAAATTACTGAATTTGAGAACCTCCAAGCGATTAATGCAATCGTTGAACTGATGCTACTTAATGCTGAACTGAATGATGACAGATGGTGCAACATCATTGAATCAGTTGCCTACCTTCCTGATCAATCACGCAATCAAATCATTGATGCACTGCAAGCAGTAAACACTTTAGAAAGAAACACAATAAACCTTGTCCAGTTGTGGAACAAGCTACGTTCAATTATTCATAAGCACCGCGAGTATTCAGATGCAAGTTGGGCGATGCCCCCTGAAACTACTGAGCGGCTTTACTTGATTTACCAACAGCTTAAGCCACAAAATTTACTCCACCAGTATGCCTGGATGTTTCAGTATAATCCTGAATTTGTTGTTACACGGTATCAAGGGTGGGAGGAACGACAAGAAGCAACTCAGCAAGCACAAGCAGATGCAGCAAGAGAGATTTATGCTCAAGGAAAGCTGTCTACCCTACTAGAGTTAGCAGGAATGGTTAAAGAACCTTCCTGCTTGGGGAGAGCAACTGCAAAAATTGAAAATATTGGCCGAGTAGAGACAAATCTGCTAAGACGGACACTCAAACCAGATTGTCCGCCTCTAAATGCCTTAGCAATTAGCTTCGTGGCTCAACGTCGTAATGATGTTGGATGGGAATGGATAGATAAGATATTGGTGGTTGCTAAAGCCGAGCAATGGTCAACTGAAATAATTCGGAATCTATTTCTTGGATTTCCCTTTGAGCAACAAACCTGGGATCATCTCACTGGTGTAGGTGAAGATGTAGAAATTTTGTACTGGCAGCATGTATCTCCTCCTTGGATTTGTAAAGAGGACAGTGAAACTGCTATACGTCACTTACTAGCTGCTCATCGTCCGTATGCAGCTCTAAGTCTAGCAAGCATATGTTTGCACCGAACCGATTAAGACCCTATAAACTTACCTCCTCAACTTTTGGTTAAAATTTTAGAAGAGGCAGCTTCGACTCATTATTCAGCAGAAAAACCCACACCTGACATAAGTTCCCTTGAATACTACATCGTAAATCTCTTGCAAATTATTGAGAACACGAAAGAAACCGAGAGACATGAGGTTGCCAGATTGGAATGGATGTATCTACCATTGCTTGTTCATAGTGAAAGGCAACCTAAACTACTCCATGAAGAACTCTCAAGAGATCCTTTATTTTTTGTAGAGATTTTGAGGGTGACATACCGCTCAGAAGACGACCAAGAAGAACCAACAGAACTTACTCAAGCAGCACTTTCTCGTGCGAGAGCGGGCATTGAGTTACTAGAGTCCTGGCATCAGGTTCCAGGGTTAACAGACGACGAAATAATTAATTCAGACCGACTAAGGGCATGGATTACAACAGCGCGAACTGCTGCGAATGAAAGCAAGAGTGGTGCAATTGCCGATCGTGAAATAGGTAAAGTCTTGGCTTACGCACCCAAATCATCAGATGGCACTTTCCCGGCTGTAGCTGTAAGAGAAGTCATTGAAGAGATTGCCAGTTCAACAATGGAGAACAGCTTTGAAACAGCGACTTACAATAAACGAGGAGTTCAGACTAGATTCGTCGATGATGGTGGGCTTCAGGAAAGAGAGATTTCGTCAACTTATCAAAAGTATGCAGCTCTAGTACGATACAAACACCCTAGAACTGCAGCAATGTTAAGAAGAATTGCGAGTACTTATGAGTCTGAAGCTCATTGGCATGATTTAGAAGCAGATTTAGCTGACTGAGTATAGACGAGTGAAACTGTTAACTCCAGGTACTCATGTTCAAAGCAGGAAGCACCTCCTAATACCTAGCCATTGCCCTCACTCTCCTGCCTAGCCTCATATTTTTGTGTGTTTATGCTACTCATTCACCGAAGGTTCGTTTAGTTGCCTCAAATGAGGAGGTAGATCAATTTCCTCCCTTTGTTCAGCCGAAGGAGTCGGGAGGCCACTAAGTTCGCATAAGTCCCTAATCTTCCTAACCAATGTCCGAATTAGAGTACCGTTTTTCCCTAGCTCAAGAATGTCATTTTTGTCTAGTACAACAATCATCTTTCGTGTTTTAGCATGAAAAACCACTTGACGAAGTCTTGAATCGCTAAGGGCACGTTGCCTTGAGCTGTCATTTTTGGGAAACCCACTTGCCCCATTTAGTGTAAAAAATACCCCAAGACCGACTGTACTTGAAACGTTCAGATCCATAATGCTACACAGTCGCGCAAACTGTTTATCCGGTAAAGGTTCCTTGGTTGCTTTAGCCTCAACAACTATACCTCTTTGGTTTTCTTTCAGATAAAGCAAGTTGCAAACATGTAGCCAAGCTACCTCGTCTCCAGTTACAAGAAGGTCGTACTGAGGACCCGCTGACTGGAAGCTCTTAACACTTGTAACTCCTTTCAGCCCACAAAAAACAAGAAAGGCTATTTGTTCTAGTAGCTCACCACCCTTCTTACTTTCCGCATGTGTAGGCTTCTCCAGTTGGGTGAGCTTTTGGAGCCGTTTGAGATACTGCGAGAGCCTTGGATCTGCAACATACAAGTAGGTTGCCAGCCCCTCTGAGGCTGGATCGTCTGGGCTAAGTTGCTCCAAGGCATCAATTACAAATTGAACTAATTCCTCTCGACTGGGCATAATCTGCTCAGACAAACTCTATTGCCTCTATAGCTTCGGCGATAATATCAAAAGATAGCTCTTTGTAGTCTCTGACGATCTCTTCGCAGTGCGGACAGACCCAAGGCAAGTTGGGAAAGCCTTCTCCATAGGGAATTGCTCCTACCGGGGCTTCGTCGCAGACGTGATAAATGAGAAGCTTTGTCCTGCAGAGTCCATCAGCTTGAAGAACAGCTAAGATAGTCAGTGCATCAGAGTGTTTTATCCCAAGTCTAACGGCAAGCTGATGTGGCATAGCTGTTTCATCCGGATCTTTAAAGTGACGACTGAGTTCTGTCTTCTGGTCGTCAGATAGAAAGCCTAACCGCCCTTCGCAAAGAAAGCGAGGCATAAGCTCAACCTCGAATTCCGAGTTCTGTCAAAAGAAACTTTAGTACACTTGTACTACCATTAGCATATCCTGAATAGCACTTTAGATGCTGAAGAGAATCTTGAGTTTTAGATTCGGGCTTGAGTCCAAAATAACAGTGTGCCTTGAAAAGCTCCTCTGACTGAACCTTCCTTTCGGAATCTCCAGAATCAGCATCTCTTAAAGTGTGTTCTCTAGCAAGGCCAAATTCATAGGATTTTGTTCCCCATTCTTTTATAAGTGTTCGTAGTAGGGCGCTTTCAACCTGGCTAACTAGCTCTGACTCATGTGGTAATTCAAGCGTCTCTAGGGCTGACTTAGCTAAATGTCGAGAGAGGACCTGTAGTCCCTTTACATTAATTTCTGCAACTCCAGAGCTATGGGCGTTTAAGGCTACCCCAGCAGCTTCTGCTCGAATCCGTAGATGTTGCCAACTATAATAAAAACCATTGCGGTATGTGTTGAGGTACTTATTCCACATATCATGTAGGACTAAGCGATGAAGATTGGGGTGAACCCACTGACCTTGAAAGTGGTCAGTTAGTTCATCATAGAACCTGGTAATGTGAAGCCAAAAAGGAAACTGTGCTGGTTTATCAATTTGAGAAAGGTCAGAGAGTTGGGTGGCTGTAAACCCGTCCCAAGATAGAGCTACGTAGTTTGAACTAACCTCAGCAATAGTAATCCATCGAATTCGATGTTCGCCAATCGTGCGAACTCCATCAACCTCAATGTACTCGTAGCGGGGGACTTTGTGAATTCGGATGTACCATTTCCGTGAGCCAACGGGATCTCTAATTGGACCGTACCAGCCCTCGTCACCAAATTCTCTGAGTATTGCTGTAGGAGGTTTTAGATCCGGTGTCCTTATACACTCTCCTTGCTTCAAGCTCAACCATGTCCTTGGCTGCTGCACATATGTCAGCAGTACCCTGTCTGGCGTAAGTTGTCCCCTATCGAGAGCCTGAACAATGCGTGAGGCTATGTCTTCTTTTCTTTCCTGTCTTGGTGCCGATGGAGCTAACTTTCGCAGGGCTAAGGCATTAAACTCAGGGCTAGATAAGAATTTGAGGCAAAATTCGCTGCCTGGAGGAAAGCCACGATCCACAAAGGCTTTAACTTGCATATAATTTTGAGCTAGTCTTTTTCAAAAATAAGCTAGTTCTACTATCATTGCACTAGCGTTATTCTAAAGACCTCAACCAGGCGGAGGGCGATCGCACCTAGCTTGCCTGTGCATAGATACTTCGGCCCTGTCCGTAGTAGGAGTCATAGACGTGCTGGTAGATGTCCTGGCACTTACGCTCGTACAGCTCTGGTGAATAACTCTGTGGCAGCTGATCCAAAATTTCTTCAATTGTTAACTTCACTGCTGCCCGCGACTGCTGCCGTTTGCGCCAATCGAGTACCAGCTTCTCCTGCTTGAGTGTCTCCAGCAGTTCCCCAGCAACTTTCTTAACTTCCTGCTCTTCCTTCTTGGTCAGGGTGACTTCTGGTTTGATCAGCAAGTCGAAGATGGCTAATTCTTCCTCGTCCAGGTGTTCGGCAAGCGCTCTTTTGTCCTCAACGTTGAGTTCCTGGGCAAACTCCACTAGCTCCGAGAAGAACGTTTCTATGTTACGAGAGCCAGCGTTGTACTCACCAATCAGCTTCTGAAATCGCTCCCAGTAATTCAGCCGACTTTTGTTCAACCGCACCATTCGCTTTAACTGACTGGTAATTTTGCCCTTGAGTTGTTCTGCTTCTGTTCGTTGGCGTCCTTGTTCAAACCCGGCTTTGAGTGCTTCAAAGTCAATCTGACTCAAGTCAACGAGTTGGTTTGGTTCGTGGATGACATATTCCACTGCTGTAATCGACTCATCCAGCAATTCTTCCACCGCTTCAGCAACTTCGGAAACATCCACTTCTGGGTTTAGTGAACGAATCCGCTCTGCTATCACGGTAAAGAGATACTGAATTGAGCCAAATTCATTGGCAGATGGGTCAGGCAGAATGGCTTTGTAGAGTTTGATCACGTTTCTGGTCAGTGCCAGGTGCCGCTGCTTTGACTCATCGTTGACTAGAATGGCCTCAACTGCATCAGACACAAGCCTGACCCGCTCGAACCCTTGAGATGCTTGAATCTGGGAGAGATTGATGCCGCGTTCGGTACAAAAGACAGTGATTTCGGTGATCGCTCCCCTCAGTTGCTCTACCAGTGCTGCCTTTGGTTGCACTGGGGTTTCCCCTTCTTGGATACCGCCACCGGAAGCAGAACCGTAAATCGCCAAGGCTCTCTGCAAATCTCGGAACACGCCGATGTAGTCAACAATTAGCCCGCTGACCTTATCTTCAAATACCCGGTTTGCCCGTGCGATCGTCTGCATCAGAGTGTGGTTCCGCATCGGCTTGTCTAGGTAAATGGTGGAACAGCTGGGCACGTCAAAGCCAGTCATCCACATGGCACAGACAAATACAATCCGCAAGGGGTTGTTTTCATCTTTGAACTTCTCGTCTAGTCCTGGAGATTCGTTAACGATGCGTCGGCGGTGGGGCGTAATGTCCAGACCCTTTTCTTGGAAAGCGTTAAATTCATTTTGGGATTGAGATATCACTACTGCCATATCCGTTTCTTGCATGTATTGAATCCTCACTACCAGCTGGTCGCGCTCGGAAGGGTCGCAGCTGTCCAACTGGGTTTGCAAGTTCTTCAGCTCTCGCTGCCAATACTGCTTTACCCTGTCGTACATCTTGACAGCGGTGAAGCGGTCGATAGACACGACCATTGCTTTACCCTGGTAGCCGCGTCCGAGGAAGTGAGCCACAATGTCTTCTGCAATCTTCTCCAGACGGTCATCTCGCGTGATGATATGGTACTCCCGCGCAAACTGCCGCTCTAGCTGACGTTCCTGCTCTTCATCCAGGGTGGCTTCCTCAATTAGATCCTCCATATCTTGATTAAGGTTGTCGTTGACCAATTCGACCTCAGGAATGCGGTTTTCGTAGAACAGTGGTACCGTTGCACCGTCTTCAATGGACTGCTTGAAGTTGTAAATGCTGACGTAATCGCCAAAGACTCTCCGTGTCTCTTCCTCCTCCCCTCCCATCAAAGGCGTACCCGTAAACCCGATAAAAGCAGCATTGGGTAGGGCATTCCGCATATTCTGGGCAAAGGTGTCATATTGGCTGCGGTGGGCTTCGTCAGCAATCACGATGATGTTAGAGCGATCACTGAGTTTGGGATAATCCTTGCCCTTCTCAATGCGGAACTTTTGAATTAGCGTGAACACATAACGGTGGTCTTCCTGCAACAGCTGCTTCAGGTGTTCGCCACTCCTTGCTCTCACCCGCTGTTCTGGTTCTGTGACTGCCCCGGTATTGGCAAAATTCTTGTAAATCTGGTCATCTAAATCTTCGCGGTCGGTCACAATCACAAATGTCCAGTTACCCAGCAGCTTGCGGAGAATTTTCTGGGAGAAGAACTGCATCGAGTAGCTTTTACCGCTGCCTTGGGTATGCCAGAAAACACCCAATCGCCCCTGGTTATTGCGGATTGACACGGCAGCATCGACAGCATTGTTAACACCGAGATACTGGTGATTTTTTGCCACCAGTTTGATTAAACCGCCCTTCTGTTCGCTAAACAGAATGAAGTTCTCGACAATATCCAGCAGCTGCCGCTTGTCGCAGGTACCGCGAATCATGGTGTCTAGGGAAATAACCCCCTCTTCCCCTTCACTGTTGATCTTCCTCCACTCAGCGAAATGCTCCCAGCTGGCAGTAGCACTACCGATGCGGCTCTGGTCGCCGTTGGAGAGAATAATTAAAGCGTTGTACCAGAACAGTTGGGGGATGGTGCGTCTGTAATCGGACAGGTTAAGGCGATAAGCTAGCTCTAGCCGCTTGTGGTGAGCTTTGAGTTCGATAAACACCAGGGGCAAGCCGTTGACGAAGCCTACTAGGTCAGCGCGTTTGCTACCCATGTCGCCAGCAACCCAGAACTGGGAGACGAGGAAGAAGTCATTCTTTTCTGGCTGATTCCAATCGATGACTTTGACTTTCTCCTCGATTTCTTCGTCGTCCGAGTTGCGGAATTTGACCTTGACGCCATCCTTTAGCAGTCGGTAAATTTCGCGGTTAGCGTTGGCTGGGCTGAGGGTGCTGCGATCACGGGTTAGGTCTTTAATGGCGAGGGCGATCGCTTCTTTGGGCAGATCGGGATTGAGTTTCTCTAGGGCTGGTCGCAACTTGAGAGTTAGTACCACCTCGGTCCTTGTCTCTCGCCCCAATGTGCCATTTTCACCGTAAGTTTCGTGAAAGCAGTTAGCAGTTGTGTAGCCCAATTCTTCAAACAGGGCGATCGTGGCGTTTTCTAAGGCTTCTTCTGAATCGGGGTGAGGTTGGTTCATGCCGCGACGTCTCCAGTATTGATGTCGAGGCTTTCTACATCTATTTCTCCAGCAATGAGTTTGGGTAATAGCAAGTCACGGGTATAGCGGAGATTAATATTTCTTGCTTGTAGATTCTTCTTCAGTGAAAAGAGCGGTTCAACAAAACTATTAAACTGCTTAAGCAACAGGTAAGGCGGGAGGACAACTTGTAAACCATGTATATTGTTTCTATTGAGGGTTGGAACTGCTGCACCAGAATTAAATTGCTCTAACCCTAAATTACTTAATAAGTAAAATGCGTAAAGCGGAGTAACCTTGCGAAACTCCTTAACCCAAAGTGTTGTGTTTAGTGGCCAAAAGTCTTCATCAATGTAAATCACAGTTCCAAGCGATCCGCTTCGTCCAGTCACTACACCTGGTCCTTTTACTTTGGCTGCATTGTGAGTGCCAGTGGCTCCAGTAGATGCATAAATTGGAACACTGCCTTCTTGTCGTTGTTTTGTAGGCAAATCGAAGCCTCTTTGCAAGATTAGTGCGTCATCCAATCTGCCAACACCCCATGCCTCCGGAATCAACCCCAATTCCGAATCAACCATCTTCACCTGCTCATATCCAGGGAAGCGGAAGTGGACAAACCACTCGCGGTAGAGCATCTGCGCCATCTCTTCCAAAACTTTGATGCGCCTCGTGTTGTTTTCGATTAGCTCATCATAAGCTGAGAGAATCTCTACGATTTTTTTCTGAACTAGAAGGGGAGGTGTGAGAATATCAAAGGAAAGTAGCTTTTCAACGCTTAAATTATCTTGAGTAGCTCCTTTAGTAACACTCCTTAATTGCTTTTTAATTGTTCTTAAATAGTATTTAATAAAACGGACGTCAGTTCTTTCTGAATCTGCAACAAAACCAATAATGCTATCAGGAAAGCATGCTCTAAAATTGAGAATCGCTGTTTCTGCTGTATTTTCTCCTGCGATCACTATGCAAAGCGTGTTTTTGTTCCACATCTTGCTTTGAGCTAGTCCTAATTCACTGTACGTCTGCGAGTACTCTGTGATGTAAAATTCGCTTGCTGTAACTTCAGCGGTTTGGATAAAGGGATAAGAACCAGCATAAAGTTCTGGCGCATTTCTGGGACGATGACGTGATTTACCCCGACCAACAAAGCCAAGCTCATCTAACTTATAAGGTATCCAACCCTTTCGAGTTGCGTTGCTCATCCTACTTTTTCCTCCAGCATCATCATTACATTCTCAGCAATCCGCTCCTCTAACTCTCGTGCCTCAGCGTTCAGCACTTCCAACTCCTCATTTAATTCCTCCAACCGCTCTGCAAAATCAAAATCTTCCGCCTCTCGCTCCGCAACCCCTACATAACGCCCAGGATTAAGGCTCCAACCCTGCACTTCGATTTCAGCCAGCGTCGCTACCCGGCAGAGTCCCAGTACATCAGCATAAACACCCTCTGGGAACTTCTCATCCAGCATTGCCCTACTGCCATTCGTCACCTCTGCTAGTTCCCCTCGGTACAGCCGGACAATATTTGCCAAAAACTCAATCTGCTCATTAGTAAACTCCCGATGGGCACGGTCAATTTGGCGGTAGATGTGGCGTGCGTCGATAAATAGCACCTTATCTCTACGGGGTGTCTGCACCTTATCCCTGTCAAAAAACCAAAGCGTACAGGGCAGCGTCACCGTGTAGAAGAAGTTGGAGCCAACGGCAATCATCACGTCCACCGCTCCAGTCTGGATGAGCTGCTTGCGAATCTCCAGTTCCGAACCCCGCGCATCGCTGGCAGAATTTGCCATTACAAAACCCGCTCGCCCTTTCTCATTCAAAGCACTGTAGAACAGGTGAATCCAGAGGTAGTTGGCATTGTTCGCCTTGGGCATTCCAAAAGCTTCAAAGCGAGGGTCGCCCTTCATCTTCTCTTTGTCCACCTTGTCCACGTTGAACGGTGGATTTGCCATTACGAAGTCAAACTTACCCACACTCTGGTGGATGTCTTCTTTATAAGTGTTGCCCTCGCGAATGTCTCCAGACAAACCGTGTACTGCCAAGTTCATCCGGCAGAGACGAACAGTTTCACCAGTCTTTTCCTGACCGTAAAAGCTAAGTTCATTGTTGGGGTTTTTCTTCTTGCGCTGTTGCACCAAAGCGGCACTCTGGACGAACATACCGCCAGAACCGCATGCAGGGTCAAAAATCCGCCCTTTGAACGGCTCGATCGCTGCCACGATCAGTTTAACCACAGAAGTCGGGGTAAAGAACTCGCCCCCCTTCTGCCCCTCACTCATGGCAAATTTGCCCAGAAAATACTCGTAAATCTTGCCGAAAACATCCCCTTCAATGTCCATCGCGATAGAGTTGAGAGTTCTCAGCAACGTCACTAAGATGTCGTCACCCAGGCTTTTGTAGTTCTTGGGCAGAACATTACCCGTCTTGAGTTCCTCGTTCTCCTCCTCAATGACTTTCATGGCATCATTAATCGCCCCGCCAATGTCTGCGTCCTCCCGTAGTTGAAGCAGTTTGGCGAACCGGGCAGCATCCGGTAGATACAGCACACCCCGCGCCTGATAATCGAGTTTGCCAGCCGTCCGCCGCCGTCGCGATGATTCCTGTGATGCTGCTAATTCCTGCTCGGCATGGGTAAATTTGTAGTCAGCGTAGCGCAGGAAAATCAGCCCTAGAACTGGAGCTGAGTATTCCGACGACTTCAGCTTAGAATTTGCCCGTAGCTCATCAGCAGCATCCCATAAGCGCTTTTCAACATCAGTGTAGTTAGCTGGCATCCGTCAAATCTCTTGTAAAATACTTATCCAACAAATCCTTCCCCTTATCGCCCATCCGTCTCAGCAACTGCTTAATCTGCTTCTGGGCGAGCGGCAGAGGTTTAGTTCGCCCATTCTCCCAACGGTTCACGCTTTGATAAGAAATCCCCAGCTTGACCACCGCAGGTGGCTCTGTTGCTGGCATACCTAATTCCTCAAAATCTCTCTGAATAAGGCTAGCACTAGATAGGCTGGGTGATACATGGTATGTTTATGGTCATTTTAACGTGAAGCCTGAAAAACGTCTGTATTAATACGGAAAAGAGCGAGCGATTACCTGGATAAAAGCACATTAGAATTGGTAGAAAGCGCGATCGCTCAGCCGACACGAGGCATACGCATCCATTTACTCCAATGCCTCTCCAACCAGAAAAAACTCAAAAAACATGGGTAGACTTATGGACGCAAATCTGAACCCAGCCAATATTGACCCCAATAACGAGCCGCTCAGTCTACCGTCCACCTGGTTCGGACCCAGAGTTACTTTTGAACAAATACGTCATTGCTTTAGTTCTGCTAAAACCGAGATTCGAATTGCTTCTGGTTTTTTCACCATAAAAGGTTGGGGACTGATCCGAAGGCACACAACTGGCAAACATGTTTACCTCCTAGTTGGTATTGACGACCCCGGTGAGGAGCGGGCGCGACAAGCTTTAATCAATGAAATCATGCGAGAGCTGCGTACTGGATTAGATCGGGAACGACGACAGGCTGTGTCTGATTTGGTCCAAAAAATGAAAATCAGTGAGTTCTCCATCTTTGACGGTCGCGCAATGGCTCATCATGCCAAACTTTATCTCGTGGACCGAGAAATAGCCATTATTACTTCAGCTAACACTACAGGTCGGGGCTTTCTCCATCAGATTGAGTCAGGTACTCTCCAAGATGATCCACAAAAAGTCAACACACTCGTCAATAGGTTTGATGAATACTTCGCCCAAGCTAAAGATATTACTGAGAAGCTGCTTGAAGCCCTAGAAAAGTGGTTGCAGCTAGCATCCCCGTGGGATGTATATTTAAAGACAATGCTAGCTCTAGAACAGGTGAATCCTGTGAAAACGAGTTATAAGAAGGTACCAGTTTCATATCAACAAGATATGGTTGCTGAAACCCTGCGTCAAATCCGCGACTACGGTGGCTCGATGCTAGTTGCCTCTACAGGACTGGGCAAGACAATTGTTGGAGTTCATGTAGCTATACATCTCCAGGCGGAAGACCGAATTGATAAAGCCATCATCATCTGTCCTAATGCCGTTCAAAGTATTTGGAAACGCGAAATGCGTGAAGCTAGTATATATGCAGACTACTTCAATCTAGAGACACTGGACAGGGAAAGTTCGAAGGGCGCTCATGACCTTGAGGATTGGGAGGAGATTTCTCGAAGCATCGACCTTCATCGTTGGCTGCTTATCTTTGATGAGAGTCATAAACTCAGGAAACGATATCCAGATGAATATAAAAACAAGAGATATAAACAAGAGGATAAAAGAGAACGAAAAGCCTTCACGCGAATAAAGGAATTGGTCAAATCAGGCAACGTCAAAGTTTTACTTCTCACTGGTTCTCCTTATGCCACTGACATTGACAATATCAACACTCAGTTATTGTTATTGCCTCGTACAGATGTGAGTCATGCTTTGCTTTCAGAAGAGTGGATAGATGGCGCACAAGCGTGGCGCATCAATGAAGCAGAGGAATTTACAAAATTGCCTGTTACTTCTCAACTAACGACGCCTCACGTAGCTAAGTATTATGGGCAAACGGATACGTTCGGAGTTTACATCGACTTTAATGGAGAGAAGAAGTATATTCCTCACGTTGTTCTCCACAGTGTTTATGTTCCTTTACCCTTTGAGAATGAACTAACCTCAGCCATCTCTAGCGGTTACTTAAATCTAGAGAGTTCTATCTACAAGAAAAATATAGAAACTCTGGTTAAAACAGCTTGGGGTAGCTCTCCTCTAGCACTCTGCTCGATTCTAGAGCGAGTTGTCGATACCCCTGGAGGATTGAAGGAGTTTAATTTTGCCAGAAATCAGACATCAGAGTTTCGCTTCTCCCGTTTAGAGCGTCAACAGGTATTGAATCCTGTAATAGAGAAACTCAAGAAGCTAACTTTTGCACAAGACCTGAAACTACAAACTCTCATCCGTATTCTTAAAACCGATTGCCAGAACGAAAAAGTGATTGTGTTCTGCGAACGACACCAAACTGCGTTCTACCTGGAACAAGCCTTAAATCAGTTGCTACCATCTTTACGGGTATTTAGCACCATAGATAAGCTTCCGACTTCAAAAACCAGGATTGATGAGGAGTATGAGTCGAAGAATACGAGAGATATAGAGCTAGCGATCGCTAAGTTTGCGCCAGTGGCTAACAACGCTGTAGGCAAATATAAAGAAACTTATGATGTCTTCATTGCCACGGATGCCTATGGGATCGGCGTCAGTATGCAAGATGCGTCTGCTGTTGTCAATTATGATATTGCTTGGACACCCATCGAACCAGTTCAAAGAGCTGGGCGTATACTTCGACTCTGGAATTCTCACCGGACGATTCAAGTGTATACTTTTGTTCCCACGCTAACAGAGCAGACAGCTATTAAATATGAATTATTAAAGCTTAAGCAACGGTGGGAGAATCTGATGGAGCGTCATGGCGAATCTCAAAAATTAATCGATTTACCCGTTTTAACCATTAGTGTAATACAAGAAATTTACATGCAGGATGTGGCTCCCCAAAAGGTGTTAGTTGAATCTGGTAATTTGAAACTAGATACGGCGGACGACAAGTATGTCTCTCCTTACTACAAGCATATGGCTCAACTTCAGCAGCACCGTAAATACGCCGAGGAGATCTCATCTGATATTGTTAGCGCCAAAACCTATGACGGTCAAATTCCACAAATGTATGTATTGGTAAAATACAACGAAGAGTACTACGTACTTTTGTACGAACCCAAAGCTAAGACAGTGCGATCGCCAGAACCTGAAGAAATTCTCGATTTGGTCAAATGCAATGAGGATACTGTTGTAGCTTGGGTTGAAACAGACTTAGTGGAGGGCCTGAGTGATGATTGCATACGCGCCTGGTGCATCCAAAATGGCGTTGAGGAGCAAGAGGTAGTCAGAGAATGCGCTCTTTATTTGAAACCAGAGACAGAGGGCGATAAGGATTGGCTGAATTTTTAACCGAGGGAAATTACCCTTCTGCAGGCTTCATAGGATAACAGAAGACAAACTGCTGAACGGTTTTTCTAATGACTAAATCCTTTTGCTTGGGCAGCGGATGATTCTCTCCTCAAAGACTCCAAAGCTGATTGAATGATTTCTCTCATCGTTAATGGCAAATCGGAAGCAGTTGAAAACCAAGTATTATCTACGGCACTATTACTCGCAATGATCAATTTCTCTGCATTTGCACGCATTCTTGTGTTAAGCATCTGAGACCACTTGGAACCAAAAGTCGCGTAGTTGTCTCTGAGTCCTAAAGCTCCCACAAAAGCTAGCTTAGGTGTAAGTGGGCAGATAAAAGCGCCTCCCTTTACGTTCTCTCGGTTAAGTTGGAGGATTGACAAATCTTCTTCTAGAATACACGGTGTGTCAGAAGTCACCAAAGGTAACTCTTTAACCTCGACAAGCGTAAAAGGGTAGGTTCTTGCCTCTTCCAATTCGAGTGCGGCTGTAACGAGTAAAGGATGTATTTTGGTCTTCAATGAATCAATTAGTTGCTCAAGCAGAGGACCAGATTGACTCTCTACCAAAGCATCTATCTCCTGACGGCGGGACTGCAATATTTTACGACGGTCGGCCCGGTTATACCGGATCAAGAGACTCTCTGCTTCTTGCTTAATGGCGCGGGCTTTAACTTTTTGAGGAACCTGTGAGCGAACTCGATTCATCAAGTCCTCTTGCAAAGGTTTGCGCCACCATGTTGTTCGCATAAACATTGCTAGTACAAAACTCCAGAGAGCATTTCGATTATCTTCAGTGAGAGACTGACCAGCTTCAAGACAAGGGAGGAGGGATGCTATGCTTGCTTCGTTGTAGCTCAGATACTTCTCAACTGGTGCATGACGTGTACCATCAGTCTCATGTTCGGTGAAATAGTGTCCTTCCACAAGAATATTATGAGGCTGATGAGGTGAACCTTTAAGAGGTTTTAGAGTTTCCTTATCGAGAGACCATACAACAGAACGCTGAGTATTAGTGGGATCTCTCCATTGCTTCAGATAGAAATTTGGAACAATATGATGACGTTTGGGATTAGACATAATTCATTTCTCCAATTTGGATGTGGCAAATAAAATAAAAGTTACGGCTTATTTACAGATGTTAGTAATTGCCTAGAACGACGATCATAGATTTCTCTCTCTGCCTCATCTTTGGTTGAGACTTTATGTACGTTCTAGTGTCAGTGCTAAAAGGAGTTGCTATTTCTTGACCTAGAGGTGAAGAAATCACCCGGCTTTAACTTAGGGCTAAAGGCGTCAGCCGATATTGACTTAGCCATCATCCTCTTTTTGTACACTTGTACCAATCCCTAACTATTCTATCCGATCCAAACTTAATGGCTTTAAGGAGTAGGGAAATCTCTCATTTCGATACGAAATCGAAACTTAGTATATGGTCTGGGTGGAGAGTCTGCGACGGACATATTCCTTTCTACCCGACAGTTATTGATTCGCTCACGCTCGGAAATGTGAATGATATCTCCGAGGTCAAGATTTGAATCATGAACAAAATTGCCGAACTGAACGACCGATTTCGTAGAGGGGATTCTAGCTTGGGCATTACCCACACCACTTGTGGAGTCCAAGCGCTCGAACTCGATCGCCCCGAACAATTCGCTCAGTTGTTGCAGATGGTCAAAGATTTCGTCGCCTTCTGTGAAGCTAACGATCCGTACAGTGAACGCGACTTGACTATCGTCGAACTAGACGGAGAGCGCTATTTCTACAAGATTGACTACTGCGATCGCGAAGCCTTTTCTCAAGGCCGAGAAATCCTCTCAGAAGACC
>CAXUIV010000022.1:0-18908 GCA_964250875.1 uncultured bacterium | reverse complement strand
GTTCAATGGTCGTATCACTAAGGGCTACCTGACCATCCTATACCTGGCCCACCGTCTGTGAATGCAACACAGGTGAGAGATCGTAAAAAAAATGCGCGGACCTGCTCAGATTCTTCTGTTAATA
Organism: uncultured bacterium; assembly: GCA_964250875.1. Taxonomy (GTDB): domain Bacteria; phylum Cyanobacteriota; class Cyanobacteriia; order Cyanobacteriales; family Chroococcidiopsidaceae; genus CAXUIV01. The sequence goes on along the minus strand of CAXUIV010000022.1, from coordinate 18,784 downwards.
GTTAGCTCGTCTGCGAATTCAAGCTCGTATTTGGTGATCGCTTCTTCCAATGGACTCACCTCTAACAACACCAATTCTCTAGAGATAAATGCATGACCTCTTGAATACGCAGAAAATCCTTGTCTGCTGAAACAATAGTTACATTTTTACTGATAGCCGTAGCCGCAATCCATAGGTCGTTATCACCGAAGCCAAGTTGCTGAATGGTGACTTTGCTTCGCTTTACCTTATCTTTTTTTGGAGCAAAGTGCTTCAAAACTCTCCCTTTGAGTTCACCGTATCAATCAGCAATCGCTGCATCAATAGTGTAAATGTCAATTGCTTCTATGAATTCAGAGACTCTTGATAAATTCTCTGCTTTCTTCTCTGATTTCTCGACCATGAAGATAAGTTCACCTCTGGTAATTACGCTAATTCCAAATCCCTTTTCACTATTTTCTCGAAGTTTGTTAAGAACTGCCGGATTTTCCTCAAGAATTTTGCTGCAATGATTGGTATCCAGTAGATACACGCTTAGAACTCCGCCTCAGTTCGATTATCGTAAACCGCTTGAAGGCATTCCTTTAGATCGTCTCCAACCCAATTTCCGGCAAATTTGAGCAAATCCTTTCCCTTGGAACCGCGTCGAATTACAGATGGGTTGTTAGGGCTATCTGTTTGCTGCTGATCTTCAGTAGTTTTAGGCACAATCTGCCCTTGGTCATACTTCAACTCAAACGAAGTTCTTAGTACCTGGTCTTCGTTGGTTTCCTCGCCAATCCAAGCGTATTTTTCAACAATATTGCTGAGGTTCGGTTTGGTGAGAATTTGTTGCCAGAAATAGTTACTAGTGGTGCCGTTGGAGTTGAAGAGGTTGCCTGCGCTATCAGGATGCAGCCTGGAACTGGATTTTTTGCCTTTGTTGAAGGGGAGATGAGTTTCTTTGCCCTTGAGTTCAGTGGTCACGTAAAGCAGTTCTTCATCAAGCGCGAAGTGAACTAGACAGCGCCCAAACTGAAACAGGGGTTCTTTAGGGTCACGGTCGTTCTGGTATTGCCTCATGGCATCTGTGACGGGCTGCTTGGTCACATTGTTTTTTAGTTCAAAGGTGATTAGCGGCAAGCCGTTGATGAAGACGACCAGATCGAGAGCAAGCTGTTTGTTGTCGTTGCTGTAGCGGAGTTGGCGCGTGACCGAAAAGCGATTGGCGCGGTATCGATTAATTGCGTCGGGGTTTAATTCGGAAGCGGGCTGTTTGTAGTAAATCGTCAGGTTGACTTTTTGGGCTTTGATGCCGTTTCGTAATACGTCTACGATACCTCTGATTTTGATTTGATCCGAGATGCGCTTGAATAGGCGATCGCGCAACTGGTCGCCGTAGGCAGTGGTAACGCAAGCAACCGCTTGCGGCTGGGTTTCTTGAAGGAAGGTGAGTAGCTGTTCAATGTCTAGACAGTAGACGCAATCATAGTCATTGGGCTTGCCTTTGAGGTAGCCCGCGTCAATTAAGCTGGTTTCAATCAAGGTTTCTAACCCCCATTCAGACATATTAGTCGGCATGGCTACGTTCCTCCGGCAACAGTCTCAATCCCTGCTTCTATCTTATCGTGTACATCAATTCTGCCTGTAACGATCGCGTTCTGGAAACTTGTGGGAGCGATTACGCTGGAGTCAGTATAGTTAGGTCGTCTGCGAATTCAAGCTCATACTTGGCGATCGCTTCTTCTAGAGTGGAGAACGCTGATCTGGAGATTCTCACACGAAGAGTTCTAAAAATTGTTCAAGGACTTCTACAGCTTCTCTTGGAAATTGCTCATCAGCGTAAAGACGCGCCATTGGCTACGCCTCATCCTGCTGGCGGCTCGCGGTCTCGATTTCGCCAGGAAATACCTCTGCGTATGTCCAAGCGTTAACCAAATCTGTTGCTGTCAAACTGGGGTAGTTGTCGAGCAGTTTTGCCTCACTGAGTCCAAGACGGCGGTAGCTCATGAGTAACCAGACGGGGATTCGAGTGTTACGGATGCAGGCTTCGCCACCCATTACTCCAGGTGTTTTGCTAATGCTCTGCCAAGGGCTGATGAGATTTTGTGAGAGAAGTTGAATGACCGCTTTTTTCTCTTCAATTGAGAGGGCAAGTAGCTGTTGCTCTATATCTTTGAGAAGCATCTTTATTTCCTGACCTTTTTTTCATTTTTAATTGGCCGTCCTGAAAATTCCTCATCGCCCCTCTACTCGGCTTTTGGTAATCCCCTTTCACGAGCAAATGGGATTAATCGGATGAATCTGCGAGGATACCGTCTTCCCCCATTATCCCGCTGCGTATTCTGAATACTTTCGCACGAAGGGTGTGTGGAAACCAATCACGATGTCTTGCTTGGGAACACCAAGATTAACGAGTTCTTCGGCAAAATCAACTTCTGTGCCGTTGTACTGAATCCAGATTTTGTGGTCTTTGATGTCAATGTGGAGGACGCAACCGTAAATTCGCCGTTGGTCCTGCCAGCCGACATTAACTAACTGGTAGTGGTTGCGAATGGTGTCAAAAATCAGTTCCCGCTCAATGTCCCCTCGATATGATCCTGATGTTCCATAATCTGTTATTACCTTTTGCACAAACTCTTGATATTTAGTTATTGTATCCATTGCTCAATTACCTCCCGATCTGGAGTGTACATAACGAGTTTTAGCGTTTGTTTGACTGTCAAGACCTGAGGCAGTGGGCAGCAATTCAGGAGATAGCGTCATTTTAGCGATCGGGCAGACCAGTTTTTGCCTTGGAGATCGAGGAAATGTTCCATCATCCTACAGCACCTTCTGTTGACTTATAGATGTAGTTAGACCAAACAGATGCCGCCGATGCACATTTCAGTAACCTACAACCGCACTGCTGAGTTTTGTCAACAACATCACGTCCGCAAGATATCTTTGTTTGGCTCCGTTTTACGAGACGATTTCCGTCCTGAAAGTGACATTGATGTGCTGGTGGAATTTGCGCCAGGGAAGACACCCGGTTTTACCATCGTTACAATGCAGCAAGAGCTTTCAGAGCTTTTCAATGGTCGAACGGTAGACTTACGAACGCCTCAGGAGTTAAGCCGTTATATCCGCGATCGCGTAATGGCAGAAGCTTTGGTGCAGTACGTTCAAAAATGCGGGCTTGCTCTGGTAGAGGGATAACACAACCGTGATCGCTCACTTGAAGGCTTGCCCACTTGCCTAACCGATCTAACTTTAAAGTCACTGGCTGACTAGGACCGGAGTACTTGATCACATTATCAATCAAGTTAAGTAGCACCTGTTTAAGACGGTCGTGGTCAGCTTTGACCGTATAGCGACACAACCCAATCTCTAGCAGAATCCGGATAGCTAAAACTTCTCCAGATAAGTATTAACGTGTGCCTGCCTTGCCTGAGATGCCATCAGTGCAGCTACTCATTCTAAAAACTCCCTAAATCTGCATTGTAGGGATCTCAGCATACTCTGTCTGAAGGCAAAAACGTTGATTGCACCCGCCTCCAGATCGAAAGCAACACATTCTGGCGAGCAGTCACTCCCCATACCTGCACTACCTCCTGAAATAACACTGCGGTGGCTGTAATCGCTTGGCCATATAACAAATTATCGGTTGAAGATTGAGATGCGCAGATTTTTTCTGATTTTGCTCTTGGCTATGCTACTGGTCGCTCCTGTATATAATCTTGCAGGTCGTGCGACCGTACCATCACATGGTAGCAGTCTTAGCATTCCAGGCTGGACCCTTACTTATGATGATGAGTTCAACGGTACCAGCCTCGATAAACCAAATTATGTCCGATATTGGGGTGGAACATCTGCCACTTGGTGGAATGGAGACGATGCACTGATCGTGCAAAATGGACTTCTACGCTTAAAGATGACGAAGGAAGACGTCGTCCACAACGGCCAAACGTATCACTATACCGCAGGCGGTTTCACCCAACTAACAGCTCAAACTTACGGTCGTTGGGTTATTCGGGCACGTCTTCCCAAAGGAGTGGGAACTCAGAGCTATGTGTCTCTCTGGCGGCAAGATTTCCATTGGCCACCTGAAATTGATTTTGCTGAGGTTGTGGGAATTCGACCTCAAGAAAACATCTTCACACAGCACTATTTGCAGGGAGGCGAAAACCTTTCTGAAGTTTCCAAGCTGGAAGGCATGGACTTTTCCACTGATTTCCATGAGTACACAGTGATTTGGGAACCGGGAACCTTAACCTGGCTGGTTGATGGCGTGCAAAAGTTTAAGACAACGCAGAAGTTTGACGCTTTCCCCATGAACTTGGCGGTAGGCGATTTCGTTGGAACCTGTGACGGCTTTGCGGAATGTCCGAATGCTAGTACGACATTTCCAGAGTATTTGGATATTGACTACATCCGGATCTATAAGAAATAGGGTTGTGAATTCTTGCTTCTGGGGAAAAATGAACCGCCTAGGCACAGAGGACACAGAGGAAACGCGATCATGGTGCATCTACTTTAAAGCCAGGAGATGAGTTTGAAATCAAGTTGGGTTATAAGCACATTCACCTCATTCAGCTCGATGGTTACAAGAATGGTGTAACCGAGGGAGATGAAGATGAGGAATAACTGACCTTCACCTTACGAGTGAGCGGTTAGGGGCACGAGTTGGCGCAAGTTGTTCAGAAGCCAAACGCTAAAAATCCGCCATCAACCGCGATACACTGTCCCGTGATGTAGGTTGCTGTAGGTAGGCACAGAAACGCTACGATACCTGCGACTTCCTCCGGCTCACCAACTCGCCCCATGGGGGTGCGGGCGAGGATTGCAGTCAGAACATCTGGCTGTCCCAAAAGGTTTTCAGTTAATGGAGTACGAATAAACCAGGGAGCCACTGTGTTAACTCGAATACCGTCGCCTGCCCATTCCACCGCTAGAGAACGAGTCAGCTGCACGAGTGCCGCCTTTGTCATGCCATAGGGTGCGCCGGTACGAACTGAGGTTAGCCCAGCAACAGATCCGACATTCACGATGCTGCTGTTGCCTCCGGCTTTGAGCAGTGGGTAAGTCAATCGGCACATTTCAAATACTGACGTGAGGTTGGTCTGAAAGATAGAAGTGTACTCATTCTCTGTATATTCCAGCACTCGTCTGCGAATGTTAGTACCGACATTGTTGACGAGAATATCGAGTCCTTCTATTTGCTCAACTTGCTCCTTGATCGCCTGACGACCGCTACCCGTTGCTACGTCTGCCGCGATGCCGTAGGCGTCCCATCCCTGCGATTGCCAAGTTTCAATCTGCTGCTCTACTGCTGCGGCATTCCGAGCCACAATTGTCACCTTTGCGCCTAGAGAGAGGAACTCTTGAGCGATCGCCAGTCCAATTCCCTTCGTTGCTCCGGTAATCAAGGCTTTTTTACCCTTTAGTGTCCAGCGATCGCTCATTTCTTTTCTCCTTGCATAATCGCCCAACGTGAGTTCGACGGATCAAAATTTGCCCTCACCCCAACCCCTCTTCCCGGAGGAGAGGGGCTTAGAACTACGATGTTTTCGTTGCTCCTCCCTCTCCCAAAGGGCTACCGTGTACACACAAGTGGAACCTATTAACTTGGCAATCATTGATCCTACACTTTTTGGGCTGGAACTTTTGAAAACACTAGATTTCTCTCCAAGACTTACATTGCCGGGTTAATAAGTCACCGTTTTTGTTTTGGTTTATCTTATCGTCGTAGTTTCGAATGGGCTTCCGATCACGTCCACATGGGGTCTAAATGTCCAGTTGATGCGATCGCCCACTGGACGGGCGGTTTTGGGAACCGCGTGAACCCAGTCTTCCTGACAGCCAGGAAGCATGATTAACATAGACCCGCTCTCTAGCTGGTAGTCAACCGTTTCGCCGCTATCCTTGTGCCGCAGCTTAAATTTACGCGTGTCCCCGATGCTTAAAGAGGCGATCACAGGTCTTTTGCCGATCTGCGGGAAATCATCGGAGTGCCAGCCAATCGAGTCTCTGCCAGTTCGGTAGCGATTACCAACGACAAAACTGAACTGATATCCGCTCAAGGCTTGAATGCGATCGCGAGCCTCTAGCAAGAAGTCGGGCCAAGGAGCAGCCTTAATCTGAGTGCCACGATATTCGTAGCGTAGGTCGTCGCCAAACAGGGATTCATCACGCGGGACGGGAATTGATTTTCCATACAGATTGATTTCGCTGCGAGTCCATTCGAGGTTCTGGGACTTTTGAAACCAATTGGAGCTATCTACTGAGTTGAGAAAATTTGGGTAGAACAGAACGGGTGGCTTGATTTTTGTTAGGAAACTCACGCGCTATCTTCCTTTATTGTTAATTCCTCATGGATGTCAGGCAGTGTCAATGGTTCGTGCGGTATCAGTCTTTCTATTTCAGCAACACCGGCAGCGTCAGCGGGGCGCGAAGTCCGTGGTGCGGGATTTCCGGTATGGGCGCATCCGGTACAAGCCGCATTGCTGGAAAACGCTTCGCCACGCGGGTGACTGCTTCGCGCAATTGCAGACGGGCGAGTAACGGCCCGACGCAATAGTGCGCACCGTAGCCGAACGTCAAATTCTGGCGGGCATTCGCACGCGGGCACTGGAGCTTTTCCGGCACATCGAACAGCACCGGATCGCGGTTCGCCGCACCATAGGACACCCAAACTATTGTGCCCTGCGGTATGGGAACACCACTGATCGCAGTATCCACCGTGGCCCGTCGATATAGACCCATTACCGATGTGTCGTGGCGCAAGAGTTCATCAGTGAGATTGTCAGTGTCCAGCGTTCCCGCTGCGAGTGCTTCCCAGTAGTCACGCCGCTCCAACAGCGAACGTAATGCATTGGCGATCGTATTAATCGTCGTCTCGTGTCCAGCAAAGAATACGATAGCAATATCCGCAACTAACTCATCCTCTGACAAATCGTTTTCTCCAGCGGCGCGACCCGCGACCAACGCGGAAATCAAACCGTCATCTGGGGTTGCAGCTTTTTCCGCAATCTTGTCGCGCATGTAGTTTTCTAATTCCCGCAAACCGTGTGCTGCGGCAACTTGCACCTCGACAGGTAAGCCAGGTGTCTGGAACGCAATCAGCGCATCCGACCAGCCGCTTAACTTCTCGGCATCCGTCAGCGGCACACCCAACAGTCGGCAGATCGTGCGGAGCGGCAGCGGTCTGCACAAGCTGGGGAGCAGATCAGTTTGGTTGCCTGACGCCGTGATCGCATCCAGCAGGTCTTCAACATCGGCGATCACGGTCGGGGTGAGCGACTGAATGCGCTTGAGCGAAAACGTCGCCATCAGCGGGTCACGTAAGCGGGTGTGGAGCGGCTTGTCCACGTTGATCGGATTGTAGGCGAACAGTGGGGACGTGAGGGAATAGATGGCACTGGCTTCGGGCGCGACATGTAATCCTGCGCTAAATGCCTCGGATGACGCGAATGTCACGGCATCACCCAAAACATCGTGTACCTCCTGCCACCCCGTCACGGCGTAAACATGAAGTGCAGGCAGGAATGTCACGGGAGCCTCGGATTGCATCTGCGCAAGGAGCGTGAATCGGTCGGCAGTAAATTGCGGGTTATGCGGGTCGAACAGTTCAGCGGCAGTTGGGTGTGACATGGGATTAGTCGCTTTCTCACGAGAGGTATTGACAATATGTTGCCATACTGACAATATATTGTCAATCATCGATTTGCATCTTTCTCGTAATGGCTTCCAAGAGCGCTACGGCACGAGTAATTTCTTCCACGTCAAAGTCTGCGGCGATTGCATTTGTCCACTGCCATTCGCGCTCCAAAGCATCGTGATACGTTGCCTTGCCTGCTGCCGTGAGCAACAAGTGCATCGCGCGGGCATCGCCAGGATTTTCGACGAACTCAACCAGACCATCGTTTGCCATGTCGTCAGCCAGTCGTTGTACAGCTTGCCGGGTTAAGCCCATATACCTCGCCAACCCGCTCACCGTAACGCGCTGTTCGAGTGCGAATAAATCACTCAGCGTTTGCCACCGCGCATTGGTGATTCCCGTACCCCGCATGAGGCGTGTGCCCGATTTTTGCGCCGTTGCGTTCATTCGCAGTACGGCGCGAATCAAATCAGTTAAAGCGTTCGATGCAGGGGTTTTTTGATGATGGTAAAAAGGCACATTTTTGTTTCCCATAATTCGGGATTATTTGAGGGTCAAACAATATGATAGAGCGGGTCGAAGTCTACTGCCATTTATACTCGTCTTGCATACCAAGCATGAATAAACAGCGTTTGCAAGAACAATACCGGGATATCAAAACCACCCGATGCAATGATTGACGCAACTTCATGAGGTGGTAGCACAGCGGCATCTTGACCATGGGCAGCCAGAAATTTTTCAACGTCCTCATCGGGATATTCAGCATACTTCAGCATCCGAGTCCAACCTCACGAAGGCTTTGATAAGATGAAGTGGACATGTCGGAAGCTAAATCTGCACTGACTAAATATCCATGAGGGCAAAGTTGTGAAGCGATTTGGCTGAAAAATTTGTGCCTCTCCTCTTGCAGCATAAAAAAATGAGAAACCAATAGGCAAGTCGCTGCATCAAACGGTGCTGATACAGGCAGTGAATCGAAATAGCCTTCATGCCATGTGCAATGGGACGCAATCCCACACTCTTCAGAGGATGTTTGAAAAGTGGGTGAGGCAGTAAAAAAGCTCTCCCAGTGTAAGCTGCGAATAGCAAAACACGCAGCACATTGAGAATTAAACTGATTTTTGAAACTGTTGCTTGATAAGGGTTTCAGGACTTGTATGCATAGTTTTTGGACTTGTGTGTACACAGTAGCCCAAAGGGAGAGGGAGGCTGGGAGGGTGAGGGCTATTGAACTGACGTCGCCCAGCAACTTATGTCCCAAACCACTGAGTTACACCGGGTGTCGTCTGGGCTAACAGTTTACCTTGAGAAATCACGTATAGCACAGCAGGTCGGCAACGGATGGCACCGACGCGATCGCTCGCTGCTAGCACAATTAAGTTTGCAGGCTTGCCGACTTCAACCCCGTACTCTCCCAAATGTAGAGTTTTTGCTCCATTCCAAGTCACCATATCGTAGCAAGCGTTCAATTCGGCAATCCCGGTCATTTGACAAACGTGGACTCCCATGTGAGCCACATCCAGCATATTGCCTGTGCCTATGCTATACCAGGGATCTTGAATACAGTCATGTCCAAAGCTAAGATTCTGCCCTCTTTGCCAAAGTTCCTTCACTCTGGTTACACCCCGACGTTTAGGGTAAGTATCAGTTCTGCCTTGAAGCGTGATGTTAACCAGTGGATTGGCAGTCAAGTTGATCTGACTTCGCTGCAAAAAACTCATCAGTTTGTAGGCATAGGCGTCGTTGTAAGAGCCAAAAGCTGCTGTATGACTGGCGGTCACTCGCGCTCCTAGGCCAGTCCGAATGGCACAAGCCACAACGACTTCCAAAAAACGCGACTGCTCATCATCAATCTCGTCACAATGAATATCGACCAAGCGGTTATACTGCTGAGCTAACTCGAACACACGATGTACCGAGCGAACACCGTCTTCGCGAGTGAGTTCGTAGTGAGGAATGCCGCCGACGACATCAGCACCGAGCTTGAGGGCTGTCTCTAACAGAGCCTCATTTTCAGGTTTACTGTAAATTCCATCCTGAGGAAATGCTACAACCTGTACGGTGATCCAATTTTTAACTTCTTCTCTGACCTCTAGAAGCGCCTTCAACGCGATTAACTGCTGTTCGCTGACGTCAGCATGAGTCCGAACAAATAGGATACCCTGAGCAGCCTGTTGCTTCAGTGTCGCTAGGGCGCGAGCTTTCACATCTGCAACGGTTAGATTTTGCTTGCGTTCTCCCCAAATCTGGATACCTTCAAACAGAGTGCCGCTCTCATTCCAACGCGGCTCACCCGCAGTCAGGGCTGAGTCTAAATGGACATGGGAATCTACAAATGGGGGACTGACTAATTGTCCTGCAACGTCTAATTCAATTTCAGCAGAGCCAAGCAAAGATGGTGTGATCGCCGTCACTCTGCCGTCTTCGATTCCAATATCTACCTGTGCCGCAGCTTGCTCAGTCAATCCTAGTGGTTGACCACGACGGAGTATTAAATCGTATGTTTCTGGCATCTGTAGGTTTTGCTTCGCGTTAGGTTATAACTTGAATTGTGCTGTGGAAAATATCTGTATGTGGCTGCAAGAGTATAGAATGTATCTCGAAACGAAGCTAGAGTGTATAACATTTTCATACCATATTATTGATTTTCTCTAACTTTAGATAGGTGTATTTAGACCGGAATAGTATAAGTCTGACAAGAAATATTAAAGCGAAGCGACCTAAGCACAAGCAAAATATGTATTTTGAACAGAAGGTCAATATTCTTATAGTTGATGACCAGCCAGAAAACCTATTGGCTCTAGAGGCCATACTCGGCAACCTAGAGCAGAATCTAGTGAGGGCTACATCTGGAAAGGATGCTCTAAGATGTTTGCTAAATCAAGACTTTGCGGTGATTTTGCTTGACGTTCAGATGCCAGAGATGGATGGATTTGAGACGGCAACGCTGGTTAGACAACGACAGCGATCGCGCTACACCCCCATTATTTTTCTTACGGCCTTCAGTACGAGTGACACATTTGTGTTCAAAGGCTATTCCTTGGGTGCGGTGGACTATTTATTTAAGCCGATTGAGGCAGAAATCCTGACCTCGAAGGTTAAGGTGTTTGTTGATCTGTTCAAAAAGACAGCGGAGGTAAAACGGCAGGCAGCAGAACTTGCCGCCGTCAATGCAGAACTGAGACAAAGTGAAGAACGGTTTCGTTCTTTGAGCGCCTGCTCACCCGTCGGCATTTTTCTGACAGATGTAGAAGGTCGCTATACTTACACGAACCCGTGCTACAAGGCGATTTGTGGCTTTACCAGCTTAGAAACGCCGCCAGTAGAAACGCCGCCAGAAACGTCGCAGGCGACGCCTTCACGGGGAGAAAGTTGGTTACAGCTGGTTCATCCGGACGACCGAGAACAAGTACTGGCAGATTGGTCTGCTCAGACATTAAAAGGTCAGGAGTACTCTGACGAGTTTCGCATAATCGTCCATCCGGATAATCTCGCTGTTCCGGAGGATGTTCGTTGGGTTCATCTGCGATCTTCGCCGATGCGCTCTGATCAAGGCGAACTGATTGGATACGTTGGGACTTTAGCGGACATTACTGAGCGCAAGCATGCTGAAGAAGCACGAGTCCAGTTTGTTCGCGAACACGAGGCAAGGGAGCAGGCTGAGGCAGCAAACCGCATGAAGGATGAGTTCCTCGCCACGCTATCCCACGAACTCCGCACACCCCTAAACTCCATCTTAGGCTGGACTACTATGCTCCGCACTCGCTCGTTTGATCAGGTCGCCGCTGCTCGGGCACTTGAAACGATTGAACGTAACGCAAAGTTGCAGGCGCAACTGATCGAGGACATTCTGGACGTCTCGCGGATCATTCAGGGTAAGCTGCATTTGAGTTTCCACCTGGTCAACCTTGTAACTGTGATTCAAACAGCGGTAGAGACCTTACGTCCAGCAGTTGAGGCTAAAGCAATTCAATTGGTTGTCGCTCTTGACCCCTCGCCTGGTACCCCTTACCCCTCACCTTTTCTCGTTTCAGGTGATCCAGTCCGCCTACAGCAGATTGTTTGGAATCTTCTTTCCAACGCGATCAAATTTACTCCTAAAGGCGGCAAAGTGGAGCTGCATCTTTCGATTGTTGACTCTCATGTCCAAATTAGAGTAAGCGATACTGGCATTGGTATCGACAAAAAGTTTTTACCGTTTATTTTTGATCGCTTTCGGCAGGCAGACAGCACGACGACGAGGTCATACGGTGGATTAGGACTTGGACTGGCGATCGTCCGGCACTTGGTAGCGCTACACAATGGCACTGTGGATGTAGAGAGTGATGGAGAAGGGCAGGGAGCAACTTTTGTGGTGAATTTACGGCTTTCAACAGCGAAAGAGGAGCGAGAGAGAGGTCAGGCAGCAACTTCCAGCGATATCTCTAACTACGCACACTAAGTAGGTCGGTGAGAATAAACAACGATGTAAAGTTGGGGCATGGGGCATCGGTTTATTATAAACAATAAACAAACGGTGTCTTATGTCTACCCAACTGATTTATCTGTTGCTGATTGGTCTAGCTGCTGGTGTTGCTGGCGGGATGTTTGGCATTGGTGGTGGCGCGATTATGGTGCCCGCAATGGTTCTGCTGCTGGGAATGGACCAGAAGTTCGCCACGGGCACTTCTATTGGGGCGCAAATTTTACCGATCGGCATTTTGGCAGCGAAAGTATACTACGACGCTGGCAAACTAAACGTTAAATATGCCGTTTTTATCGCCGTTGGGCTGATAGTTGGCTTCTACTTTGGAGCGCGTTTTGCCACTCAGCCATTCATCAGCAGCGAAACAATGAAAAAGCTCTACGGTATCTTTTTGTTCGTCATTGGACTGCGGTATTTACTGCTTCGGTAATAACGGAGCTTGGAGCAAACGCTAACAACGCAGCGGAAATGTTGTCTTTGGTCAATCGCTAGTCCCTAGCTTAAATAGATGGCCCTCCAGTAGATTTAGCCTTTATCCTCTATACTTCATCGAAGGCGGCAGGAAATCCACTTTTTGCAGTGGGAGGGATGTCGCTGCCTTGTTGTTGGTTGTTTGTACTACTAATAACCAACAACTAATAACCAACCAACAACCAGCAACCAACAACACAAAATCGTGATTGAAGATGTCCAGTAAAGTCATTGTCATTGACCATCCACTCGTTCAGCACAAGTTGACACTGATGCGCCGAGTTGAAACCAGCACGGCGAAGTTCCGCACGCTGTTGAAAGAGATCAGTCTGTTGTTGGCTTATGAGGTGACGCGGGATTTGCCACTCAAATATGAAATGATTGAGACGCCGCTCGCCTCGATGAATGCCCCGATACTTGCTCCTGACAAAAAGCTGGTGATTGTTTCGATTCTACGAGCCGGTCAAGGTATTTTAGACGGAATGCTGGAATTGCTGCCATCAGCACGAGTAGGGCATATCGGTTTATACCGAGACCCGAAGACGCTGACCGCTATCGAGTACTATTTCAAAGTTCCTCATGATGTTGATAAACGCAATATGCTGGTGGTCGATCCGATGGTGGCAACCGGCAACTCAGCTGTGGCTGCCGTTGAACGTCTTAAGTCTACGAATCCTTTATCAATCAAGTTTGTCTGCTTGCTTGCCGCGCCAGAGGGAATTAAATATTTCCACACTCAACACCCCGACGTGCCCGTTTATACTGCTGCTATTGATGAAAGTCTAGACGAACACGGGTATATCGTGCCAGGGTTGGGAGATGCAGGCGATCGCTTGTTCGGGACACAGTGAGTTTGTGGTTTGTAGTTTGTAGTTTGTAGCTGGTATTTACTGATAACCAACAATCAGTAACCAACAACCAACAACCAACCAGGCCGTAATCCGTAGTTGCACGGTTGAGTGTCCGGGTGGAGATCAGCGAAAGTATGTCTACGTCCAGATGGAACAGGCGTTTCCACCCGGGAACAGGCGTTTTCCACCTGGAAGTAGCATCTGCAACTCAAAAAAGATCATGATGGAACACTACGAAGATTTTCCAGAACAAAGTCAAGAGAATTTATTGACCAGCCAGTTGCCGGAACGGTATGGGATTAGCAAGTCCAGAGTTTATGAGCGAATGAACGCGCTGCACATTCAGACGTTCAAGGAAAATGGAAGAGCATGTATCAGTCCTAGCAGTCTGCGATTGATGGATGACTTGAATAGCTATCTGAAGACTAAGCAGGGCGAGATTAAGGATTTTTTTCAGCAGTGCCTTGATGAGGGCAGAATTGTTTTTCCTAAGACTCCACAGCTAGAGGACTTAGAGACAGAAGCAACGGTAACTAAAAGTGAAGCGATCGCGCCACAGTCAGTTCCTGTCGTCGCCCAGCAACCACAGTTTCCGGTTGAGGCATCTAAGGAGTCTAGCCAATCCACGATTGCGCAGCTTCAGGCTCAGAGAGGTCAGCAGACTAGGGCTTCAGACATTCAAGAAGTAGCAGAACAGGCTCAAATACAGGCATTTAACAGAATAGTTGCTCGTGAAAAAATGACTCTGATTTATGAGGCAACTGAAGATTTCACCGTTCCTGGGTTGAGGGAGCAGTTGGAAGAGCATCGGGCTGCAAACAGAGAAGCACGGCAAAGCCGGAATGCAGCCCATGAGGTAAACGATTTTTTAGCCGAGGCGGTAGCACTAGCGATGAATGGCTCCAACAGCTCAACCGCCTCCAGCAGGAGTCAATCACCTACCGCAAATGGCGTTTTTACGAGCGCTTGATTTGGCTTGGCATTGTGGTGTGTGGTGCTGTTATTTTTCTTCCAGTTAATTTTGTTGCTGCTGGCTTCGGCGGGTTCTGCGTGTTCAGTGTGGGTGTGGCGATCGCTCGTCTTCGTCGCAGACAAAGCGCTCATCAATCCGAGTCAGAGGCAACTCAACAGCAGGATGACCTAGCACAACCAGAAAGCCTCACGCACTCAGAAAATCCCAGTTTTCGCTGCTACCGGGTACCGGAACTTGAGCGAGTCGTCGCATCACTCAAGGCCAATAGTGCAATCTTGATCGTTGGTGCAGAGGGCATGGGGAAGTCTGTCTTGGCTGATGCGGTTGTCAACTCCCTTACGGATGAGGGCTTTGTGGTGGTTCAGCTTGAAATCGCCACGTCTAGATATATGCTCAAGGATTTGGCAGATCAGCTGGGTGTAGCGACGGTGGTTGACCCACTGAACTCAAAGACCAAGGCACTCACCCTTGATGAACTCAAGAAAAAGATCGAGTCTCATTTGGAGGAGCTGAGGGAAAATCAAGAAGTCGTCTTTTTGGTTATTGATGACGCTCACAAATGTGATTCCAAATTCCGAGACTGGCTCAAGACTCTCAAGCGGCAGGGAGTGCTGATGTTTCTCACGGCAACTAATCCGCCGAAATCAGATATCTTTTTCAATCTCCCGCGTATTGAACTCGGACCACTGCCGGACTCCTACATCCGCGAAATTATGGAGCAAGCCGCAACGGGGAAAGGAATAGCATTAAATCCGGGTATATTAGCCCATCTCCAGCAACGAGCAGGCGGTAATCCGATGTTGGCGCAAAGAGCAGTTCATGAGGAACACCTTGGTATCGAGAACGAGGCTGGAGACCACAATGAATACTTCGACATCTCCCCCTTGATAATGCTGGTTGGTGTTTTCTTCATAGCATCAAAATTATTGGCTCGTGGGATTAATGATCCATCACTCTACGTCCTTTTCAGTATTGCTAGTACATTGTTCATAGGACTTTCCAAGGTCTTCTACAGCTTACCAAAAGAGAGTAAGAGGATTGAGTAAATGCGAGGAACTACTCATATAATCATTGGAATATGTGCGACTGGCTTAATGCTTGAAACTGCTGATCCTCTCTGCTTGTTCGCTGGTGGCGTTGCTGCTCTGCTGCCAGACATTGATAAATCAGACAGCACATTGGGTCAGGTCTTATCTCCAATAAGCCATTGGTTTGAGCGGAGATTTCCCCATCGTAGCTGTACGCACAGCTTAGTTGCCAATGGAATTCTTGCTCTCGTTATCTATCCATTTGCCGCAGTTGGATACGTCTATTGGAATGTGGCTCACTCTGTTAACATTGGATTCTTTGTTGGCTATATCGCTGATGCTTTTACAAAGTCGGGCATAGAACTGCTCTGGCCATGTAGAGTGCGATTTGTATGCCCCGGCAATCGCAAGTTTAGGCTGCAAACTGGCAGTCTGGTTGAGAATGTAGTAGTGTTCCTGCTGACTGCAATTACGATCTTTGTCATTAATATTAATATACACGGAGGAATTAAAACACAATTCAACCGAGTAACTGCAATACCGGATGGAGTCGCTGAAGTTTATAAGCAAAAAGGATCAAAACACCTCCTTGTTGCGCATATAAAAGGAGTACGGTCCAGCGACGCCGAGCCAGTTGAAGGAGACTTCTGGGTAATAGAACCGCACGGAAAAGACTTTATTGTGCAGTCGAAGACTGGCGAGATTTACAAAGCAGGAAACGAGGCAGATTCACAGCTACAAACAGATTCAATAATCGCTGATGCTGATTCTCCAGCGTCAATCAAGATTAAGTCAATCAGTCTAGATAATGATGAAATCTCTGAAAAACTAGATAGATTTGACCGACTTAACACAATGGTTTACGTTAGTGGCGAACTCAAAATTGATAACCCGATTGACTTGCACATAGGACGCGACTCAAGGCAGTTCACGACGATTCGGAAGAGTGGGGATAGCATCACGTTGGACGATGCACCACTTGCAACCGTCAATCGCAAGCTTGGCGACCAGATCGCTACAGGCGACCTATCCGTTAGATCGATATTTCTAGTAGACCAATAAACTATGACTAGTCGTAAGCCTCCCTATCCCCTCACCGCCAGCTGTGCGCTTGGCGAAAGTACCTTGGAGGATTAGATGAACGGAGATAAACTGTTTGCCTGGGGCATGATTGTGACTTTGGGAATGATGGTGCTGAAGTACCAAGTCCCCACAAGGTTGACACATCAGAATGCTTATGCCGCATTGTACACAGCTAAATCAGTAGCTGATGATGATAGTTCCGCTGGTGATAGCAGCGATCGCGATCCCACTCCACCAGGTAAGCTCAACAACCTCAAACTTAGCTTGTCCCTGGCATCGCCGAAGGATTTGAAAGTTCATGAGGGAGATGCAGTCGTAGCGGGACAGCCGATCGCGGACAGAGAGGAAGAACGTCGCCGGTTGACAGCTGAACGCGAAACTCTGGCTTTGGCATTAGAGAAGGTGCAGGGCAGTGCAGTCACTCAGCCCACTTCCCCACTGCCAGTTCCCGCAGTCAATGAACTGCCACCAGAATCTTTGACTGAGGAGGAGACGGCGATCGCTAACTCTGCTTTGGCAGTCCAGCAGGCTGAAAAGGAGTTGGCTTTCCAGCAGGAGCGCAGCAAGGGCAGTCTAGAGGAGACTAGCGTGGTGCGTCGGGCGGAAGTGAGTTTGGCAGACAAGCAGCGGACGTTGGATATTCAACACCGCAAGCTCGATGCAGTGCAGGGAATGACTGACTTACCGCCTAGCGTGATGCCGCATGAACAGGCGGTGCTGAAAACGCGAGAGACTGAAGTGGCTCAGGCGCAGACTGACTTAGAGCAGGCGCGAGTCAAGGAGGTGACTGCTGCTAAGGACCGCACTGAGAAACTCCAGCATCTCGTCACAGCCGTGGAGAAGGCGCAGGCTGAACATACGCTAGCGATCGCGAAGCTGCAAACCAAAAAAGACCACAGAAACTATCAGGAGTATGAGGCATCAGTCACCGCCGCCCGTCGAGCCGAGGAGAAAAATCACTCTCAGGCTGAATACACGCGGCAGTTGCAGGAGTCCGAGAATCATCAGCGCGATCGCTCTTACCAGGTGTCGCAGATTCAGGCGAAGTTGGGCGAGATTGACACTCAGCTGGCAGCCCTTAGTATCGTTAAGAGTCCCTATGCAGGCGTCATCAAGAAAGTGCGAGTCACGGGTCAAAACGACCGGAGTCTATCTGTCGAAGTTGTGCTTGTTACCAATGGTGGTAATGGTGCTTCTGCATCCACAGAGGGTGAAAGCGTTGGAAGCAAGGAGTAATGCTCCCAAAACCGAACGCCATCACACTGGTTCTGGTAGTGGGAAAGTGCATCTGGGTGGTAGCAGTGGTGGCGAAAGTAATCCTGCACCGAGTAGCCCTACACCAAGCGAACCGGCGCAGCCCACCACACCCTCCTCAGCACCGGCGAAACCGGCAACACCGTCACCAACTGGTAGAGAAGATGGTGGAGCGGATGACTCGGAAGATGGACCCAAAACTGACCCTAATCCACTCAATCCAGCTGGTAACTCAATCGATACTCTGATTCAACAAGGCGTCAATGCTGACTTGTGGAACACGATGAAGGGAGATTTGCCCTGCACTGAGGCGACATCTGCTTGCTTGGCTCAGCTCCAGGAAATTGCGGCGACTAAGAACCCCATGCTGAAGGAGATTGACAACCGGATTGATGACATCCAGAGCAAAATCGATGATGCCAAGAAGCAGAATAAGACTTCGATCGATCTCGCCGTCTTCAAGCCTGCTGCTCAGGTGTTTCTTCAGCCGTCTGCTACAACCCAGCCGAAGCACGGTACAGGTGGAGTTTTGGGCAAGCTGTTTTCGATCTTTACAGGTCCGGTTGGCATTGTGAATGAGGTGTTAGGCGCAGTTGGGATGCCGCTGTTTGACAAAATCTTTGGTGGCAATGAGGCGGCGCAGAGTCGCTCCATCGCGATTGGCGACCTGGAGGTGAAACTGGCGGAAATCCAGCGGGGACGGGCTGAACTGGCGGATAAGGTGAGGGAGAAGGTCCAGACGGCGATGTTTGACTTTGATGATGCCCGTCGCGAGTTTCAGGTGTCGCAGGAGGTGAGCAAGCGTGAGGCTTCCCGGATGCAGTTGACGGATGTGGAGTATCGGTTAGGGCAGGGTACCAGTGAGAGTTATCTGGGTCAGCTGTCTTCGTTGGATAAGAATAAAGCAGCGACTTGGAAATCTTGGTCGGCGATGCGATCGCGCTTGGAGAAAATCAAGCTCATCGTGCTGGGAGTTGAAGACAACTAAAGGGGGAAAAGAAAGTGGTTCATCGTGATAGAAGACTTCTTAATGCACAACAAGATCTGCAAAATGCCGGAAAG
>CAXUIV010000021.1:0-19061 GCA_964250875.1 uncultured bacterium | reverse complement strand
TATCGTTAGGGCGAGGAATGGCAATTTTGGGTCGGGACTCATAATAGGCGTTCTCTCCGTATGGGACAACAACATTTAGTCCATCTACAGCCCCGCGCAGAAAGACAACAACTAATCTTTTAGGACCACTAGGGCTGTTACTGCTATTCAAAGATATGCCTCTAGCTGCCCAACCGTGTGCGCCAATGGACACGATCGCTGAGGTGGAGACAATTCCGGCTTGCTGTAAAAATTTACGTCTGTTCATGGTAGGAAAGTTTGGAGTTCGGAGTTCGGGGTTTGGATCTGGGAAGTTAATGGTGCATGAATTCTGGGCTGCCTAGAATTAGGGCTGCCCGTAGTTGAGGTGGACTGGTGGTGATCGCACTTTCTGTTTGGGGAGAGAAATGAATGCCTAGAGTGTTTGCTAGTTGGAGTGCATCTACTGGTTGAGGTTTGCTCAGATTTTCAACTGGTGGGTTGAAAGACAGGCGATCGCTGGGTAGGGTGTCAGCCTTGCTTAAACTAGAATTTGCCATCGTTGTTTCAGTCATTTGGTTGAGACGCATGCGGCCACTGGCTAGTGCCGTGGCAAAGCCTAAACGTCTTGTCATCGCGTCTGGATTGAGCCAAGCATCCTGCGTATTTTTGTAACCGTCTGGAGTTAGGCAACCGTACAGCGGCATTCCTAGCTGTTGCAGCATGCCGGATATGGGTCGGAAATTATTGATCTCCACGCCTGTTGCCCGGACGGTGGAGACAACATACTGATATGGCGTTTTAAACTTGATACCGTAGTACTTAGGATCATTAAATTCAGAACTGTGAAACAGAGTATTTAGGACCTCACGGATATCTCCATCTGTGGCCTGAAAACGTTGAGCTAGACGATCCACCAAGGCTGGGGGTGGCTGATCGGCAACGAAGTACTGGGCCAATTGATAACTTATATGGTGGGCGGTGACAGGACTACGGGCCAAGATATCCAAGGCTTTTTCCCCTTCGTCCATGCCAATGCCTTTGATTGTTTGTCCCAGAAAAACTTTGTCGCCAAAATCGTGTCGTTTGGGATCAAAATAGAACTCATAGCCTGCTGCCTGCCGACCTGGACGACGAAATCCCCAGCCTGTTAGAGTTCGAGCCAAGGAGATGACATCCTGCTGGGTGTAGCCACCGTTTACCCCCAAGGTGTGTAATTCCATCAGTTCACGAGCGTAATTCTCGTTAAGCCCCTGGAATCGCCCCCGCGCCCCAGGACTATTCGGGGCAGTATTCTGCCAGTTGTCCAGATAATACAGCATTGCTGGGTGCTGGGCTGTTGCTTCCAGCAACTGCCGAAAGTGCCCCAAAGCGTTAGGTCTGATCGCTGCCTCTTCGTAAGTTCCTATCCAGAAGCGATCATTACCTTTCCCGGAGAAAACATTGAAGTGGTTGTACCAAAAATCTGTCATCACTTCCTGTAGCTGCCGGGGGCTTTCAGTCGCCCTTAGTAGACGTGCTTGCACAGCTTGTTGAAGGATGATAAATGATCGCCGACGCGCTGCCGTGATCGCTTCTCGGTCAGGTTTTTGTCCCTGTGGGCCTCGGGGAGGAGTATACTCTGTAAACAGTTCTGCTGGCGATTGACGCAGAGTCTTTAAAGCATCAATTTGGTCGGTAAGACTTTGTGGTTCGGATATTGTTTCAGGCGACAGTTGTTCCTGGATATAGCGTTCTGCGCCAATCGATTCGACTCTCGCCACATCTCCAGGACGCGGTCCAAAACTCAAACGATTGATCAAATGCAGAACTTTGATGTCGGGAGATATATTTGCTGCATAGCTATTGGGTATTCCCAAACAAAGTAGAAATAACAGAATCCAAGTTGGTAGTTTCATAATTTATAAGAAGCACAACAAAATACAGATTCTTTGAAAGGGATCGCCCACTGTAAATAACGAGCTGTTAGTTAATAGTGGGCAATTGCTTTTTCCCAAGAGTATTATCTTTGATCAGACTTGATCGCCGCTGTTACATCAATGATCGCCTGGTCGTTTTCCTGTAAGGCTTTCACTCGCAAACCGTCATAATCATGGGCAGAACTATTGAGTTCCTGACGACTTCTGTACAGACTGCGCAGCGCTTTGCACATTTCTGGATGTCTCTCTAAACCAGAGCCACGCTGACACAATTGAGCCACGTCAGCTGGCAGAATTTCCGAGTGCGATTTACTTTGTTGAGCCGCGATCGCGGGCACTGCAACTGCACTTAATAGTGCTGCTACTCCAGCAATAGTAGCGGTAAGACGGACGTTACTTAAACGCATTTGTTTCTCCTTTGGTTGTTAATTAGATTGGCTTTTTAGTATGCTATCTCCAATCTTTTCTGTATATTTAGACTCACGTCATTCGAATTGCGTTCAATATCTGACGGATCTTTCTGAGCTAAATATAGTAACTGGAGTGTCGCTGCCACATCAGAAGATTTACGCAGTTCAAGAATTGCCGAGTGGTTGGCTTGATCTTATTAGTTCCAATTTGTAATCCAGCGATCACCAGTACAGCAGCACTACACAGCAATATAATGACAGCAGCGATAGAAACCACAGGTTCAGTCAAACGCATAAAGAGTTCTCCTTACCTCACATAAATTGAATTGGCTAGATGATGTGTTCACAAGCCAATTCATGCCAGATGTTTAGACTTGCACCTGTTTAAAAAGGTTCAATAGACTTCTTGCGTAAATATTTTTTTGCTCTCGCAAAGGCACAAGATCAAAACCCGCCTTGCTTGAATGTGGTTTCCAGCAAGACGGGTATTGGACAGACTGTTAGAGAAGGTTATTTACGAGACCTACAAGGTTTTAAGAGTGGGCGCACTACCTCTGTACCCATCCTGCACTCCTGGGACCTGAGCGCCAATCACGGGCGCTTGCAGCATGGGGGTGTGGATAATTGAATTGTTGGCCAACGTAAACAATGGGTTCGATAGAATCCCAGCCAAGGACGTAGCAACGAGAGTCAGCACTAGTCCCACCTGTAAAGGCCGTAAACCTGGCAAATTCCAACGCACTTCTGGGTAGTTCTTCACGGAGTCGGACATTTCCTGTGGTTCTTTGACCACCATCATTCTGACTACCCGAATGTAGTAATAGATTGAGACGACAGTGGTGACCAATCCTAGCAACACTAGCCCGTATTCCCCAGCTTGCCAACCGGCCCAAAACAGGTAGATTTTGCCAAAGAACCCAGCCAGTGGCGGAATTCCCCCTAAAGAGAGCAGACAAATGCTTAAGCCGAGGGTGAGAAGTGGGTCTTTCTGATACAAACCAGAGTACTCACTGATCTGGTCTGTTCCTGTCCGTAGCGAGAACAGAATCACGCAGGTAAAGCCGCCCAAGTTCATGAACAGGTAGACCAAAAGGTAAAACACCATGCTGGCATATCCGGCTTCTGTTCCGGCAATTAGACCAATCATGATGAACCCAGCTTGAGCGATGGACGAATAAGCTAGCATTCGCTTCATATTGGTCTCAATTAGAGCAACGACATTGCCCAGCACCATACTGAGAACAGCCAGAGCCGTGAAGACAAACCGCCACTCGTCCACAACCAACGGGAAGGCAGTTGTCAGCAGACGAATTGCTAAGGCAAACCCAGCCGCTTTTGAACCGACAGACAAGAAGGCAACGACTGGAGTTGGTGAACCCTCATATACGTCTGGCGTCCACTGATGGAAAGGAGCGGCGGAGATTTTGAAGGCGATTCCAGCCACAATGAATACAAGAGAAATAATCAGGGTAAGCGATTGACCGGCATTAGCCCCAGCGATGCCAGCGGCGATCGCACTCAGCTGTGTTTGTCCCCCCGATAAGCCATACAGCAGAGACACTCCGTACAGAAAGATAGCTGTACTGGAAGCCCCAATCAGCAGGTATTTCAGTGCTGCCTCATTGGAGCGAGGGTCACGCTTCGTGTAGCCCGTCAGCATGTAGGAGGAGAGACTAAGAGTTTCTAGAGAGATAAAAATCATCACCAGTTCGCTTGCCCCCGATAAGAACATCCCTCCTAACGTGGCTGTCAGTAAAATCGCGACAAATTCGGCCAAAGCCGAGCCTGACTGCTGCACATAGCGAATCGACATCAAAATCGTTACAGCAGTAGACAGGGCAATGATGCCACGAAACATGATGCTGAGGTCGTCACTGTTGAATGCACCGAAAAACGACATGGGATTAGTGGTATCCCATTGCAAGTAGAGGGCGACGATAGCGGCGAGTAAACCAGCGATCCCAACGTAGGGAACCCAGCGTGAGAAACTACGCCCCACAATTAAGTCACCGACTAAAACCACCAGCAGGGTAATAATGACAATCCCTTCAGGCCAAATTGTCCCAGCGTTTAATTGAGCGGCAAGATTAGCAAAATCCATGATTAGTATAGGTTTTGGCTATTGGGCATAGAAACTGAGATACCTTATATTATTGTCTTTCTCACATATGTTTAAGTAGATCGGTGAAAATATGCGATGACTTGTTAAGGTTGGGCATAGGGCATAGGGCATGGGGCATGACTAGAAGACTGGTCTTTACATTCCTTAACACGCTTAGCTTGACTCTCACCCATCTACTTATTGAATCTAGGGAATTAATTTGGTTATGGTTAATCCAATTTTGGGTGCAGCTTTCCGGTTTAATAAGGTATTCATCGCTCGTACCTGTCGAACCTCCGAATGCAGATTCTGAACTGGTTTATGTCCCGTAGACAATGGTGTTTGGTTGGAAAATTCTTGGGCTTGTTTTGTCTGTGCTGCCTGCTGACTGTTAGCTGTACTCACCACTCAGCAGTAGGACCAACAGGCACGTCCAGCGCGGCAGGTAGTGGTCGTCTGACTGTGGGCACAACGCTGAAACCACGCACGCTTGATCCCGCAGATGCCTACGAAGTTGCAGATAGCAACATTACGACCAGCTTAAGCGATCGCCTCTACACCTACAGCGGCACGAACAAACTGGAACCCCAACTGGCTACGCAGATGCCTAAAGTCAGTCAGGATGGTCTAACCTACATCATTCCGCTACGCCAGGGGGTAATCTTTCATGACGGTACAGCCTTCAATGCCAAAGCGATGGAGTTCTCCCTGAACCGATTCATAAAAAACGGCGGGAATCCCTCAGCACTCTTATCCGATATCGTGAGGTCAGTGACGGCAACTGGGGAGTATGAGCTGACGTTCAAACTCAAAAACTCCTTTGCCGCCTTTCCCTCACTGTTAGCTTTCCCAGGCATGTGTGCTGTCTCCCCTAAAGCCTATGAAATCGGTAAGGGAAAATTCAAGCCGAGGGAGTTTGTGGGGACAGGTCCTTACAAGCTGACTCAGTTCACGCCGAGTTTAATTCGATTGGATGTTTTCGATAAATACTGGGGTAAAAAACCAGTTAATAGTGGTATAGACTTTCAAATTCTCACCAGTTCTGCCAATCTATTTAACTCTTTTCGTACAGGCACAGTAGATATTGCTTACGAAACTTTCGACCCAGAACAGGTTAATAGTTTAAAACAAGGGGCAGCAGCAAACGGTTGGCAGGTGATTGAAGAGAAGAGCAACGTCATCAGCTATTTAGCACTAAACATTAAACAGAAACCGCTGGACAACCTGGCAGTCAGACAGGCGATCGCTGCAATAATTGATCGTCCATTGTTAGTAGAGCGAGTTTATAAGCAGCAAGCTGTGCCGCTGTACAGCATGATTCCTAATACTTTTGACAGTTACAAACCACTATTTCAAACAAGTTACGGCGATGGCAATGTGGCTAAAGCCAAAGAACTGCTGACTAAAGCAGGATTTACCAAAGCTAATCCGTTAAAGCTAGAACTTTGGTATCCCACAACTTCGACAACACGAGAGCAGGTTGCTAGTACGTTGAGAGAATATGCAGCCGAAAAGCTTGAAGGAATAGTACAGTTTCAGCCGCAAGGTGGAGAGTCAGCCACCGTTTTTGCCAACATTGGTAAGGGAATTTATCAGACTTTTCTACTGGACTGGTATCCTGACTTTGGGGACGCTGATAATTACATTCAGCCCTTTTTTAGTTGTGCCAAAGGCAGTGCAGCCAAAGGCTGTGAAGAAGGAGCAAGCCAAGGTCAAGGGTTCTTTTACTACAGCGATCGCATGAATCAACTCATTTCGCAGCAACGGCAGGAACAAAACCCTCAAGTCCGCAAGCAGATCATTGGTCAAATTCAAGAACTGGTTGCTCAAGACGTCCCCGGTGTTCCCATCATCCAGACCAAAGACTACGCCTTCGCCCGCAAAGGAATCCAGGGTCTGCAAATAGACCCAATTCTAAAACTCACTCTCTCAAACGTTAGTAAATAGTTTTGAGTTTTGATTGCGACCCAAAACTCCGAACTCCGAACCCCGAACTCCAAACTCTTTTATGTCCCGCTCCCGTTCCCTACAGTATTACATTCTGGCTCGCCTGCTCTTAGCACCACTGATGTTGCTGACGATTACGACAGTGGTGTTTCTGCTTCTACGGGCGACACCAGGCGATCCGGTAGATGCAGTATTGGGAAGCCGTGCCCCTGATAGCGTTAAGCAAGAGTATCGCCACCAGTTAGGGCTATTAGATCCCTTGTGGTTGCAATACCTCCACTACCTCAGTAGCTTACTGCGTTTGGACTTAGGTACTTCCATCACAAGCCAAGGTCAACCAGTATGGGATACAATCCAGGACTATTTCCCAGCCACTGTGGAACTAGCAGTGTTCAGTATGGCGATCGCGCTGCTTGTAGGAGTTGCCCTCGGTGTACTTTCAGCCTCGCGTCCCGGCACCGTTTTAGATTTGGGGGGACGCTTGTTTGGCATCATTACTTACGCTCTGCCGCTGTTCTGGGTAGGAATGCTCATGCAGTTAATCTTTTCTGTTCAGCTGAGTTGGTTTCCCCTGGGCACGCGCTTTCCCTCATCACTGCCAGCCCCCCAAGGTCCTACCGGACTCTACACAATCGATAGCCTTCTAGGTGGCGACCTGACACAGTTTTTCACCACCCTGTACTATCTCTTTCTCCCTAGTCTGACGCTTGGTCTGGTTCTTAGCGGTATTTTCGAGCGGATTGTCCGAGTGAATCTGAAGCAAACGTTGCGGGCTGATTACGTGGAGGCAGCCCGTGCCAGAGGAATTCCTGAACGGCGGATTCTCTTGGCCCACGCTCTGAAGAATGCCCTGATTCCAGTGATTACAATTTTGGGACTGACACTTGCCTCTCTGCTGGGTGGCGCGGTGTTGACAGAGGTGACGTTTTCTTGGCCTGGGTTAGCAAATCGATTGTATGAGGCAATCTCTTTACGGGACTATCCAACTGTGCAAGGGATACTGGTGTTCTTTTCCGCGATCGTGGTAGTCGCTAGTATTGTGATTGATATTTTGAATGCTTACGTAGACCCGCGTATTCGTTACTGATCTAGAGCCTACTCGGACTCCCTAAATATTTGCTTAATGTTTGATACATAGGATTTAACCTCACTATTACCAGCTAAAGAGATTAGCATCCTAGTTCCTTCAATGCTGATGACGTCCCATTTATCGTCTGGCGAGCAAAAAATCGGTGGGTGGATCAGAAGTACGCGCAGTTTAACTGAGGCTTCAGGCACCGTATTCATAAATGCTACCTTGGTTAAAAGGGGGAAACGCATTCTTCTCACACTCCAGGAAGTATTTAGCTCTGGTTATCAATCCGCTTTGACACATCAACAACCGATTCATTTGCAATACGAGCATTCATGCCCTTGCGGAGATCTGGCTCGCAACACACCTCAAGATTGGAAAAAACACACGAAACTATAGGGAGTGTACGACTGCCTCTGCTATTTAGATGCTTTTGCCTAGGATAACAGTACTTCGTTGGCAGCCAAAATAAAGTATAGAATTCAACAAAATTCCTTAAGACTTCCAAAAATACGTCTGCGGTTAGTTGTTGCCTAACACTGTGATAAGGTTGTTGACAAAGGACAACCGACACGAGGGCAAGTCAGCTTATGTCTTCCGGTGAGAAAGCTTCTGATTGACTTGCTCAATCTGCTGAGCGAAGTATTTTTCCTGATACTGCAACTGTTTTGCTATTTCTAATCCCTTTTGAAACGCCGCTAGGGCCTCAGAATAGTTACCCGCCTCCGTCTGAATCTGCCCGATTTGGTCGTAGGTGTTCATCATTCCATAAGCATTATCAGCTAAGTGATCTGCGTCCAAGAGGATTTGACTGGCTTCTAAAGCAGCCGATGTTTGCCGTCTGGAGCGGTAGAGTTCGATCAACTTTCGCAAAGCATCACCAGCACGATAATACTGCTGCAACGCCCAAGCTGACTTGTAAGCTGCTTGATAATTCTGGAACGCCTGTTCTGGCTGACCAAGCACTTCATAATCTGAGGCGATCGCCATCTGGAGTGCTGGCACTTCAGTAAAGTCCTGTTTCTGGTCAAGTTCAAGCAGTTGCTGCTTCACTTTAACTGCCTGCTGGGGTTGTTTTGCCTGGTCGTAGATGTAAGCTAGCTGTTGCAAGTATGTGGCTTCGCTGACACGCTCACCCTCTGCTCTCGCCAAACGCAGCAATTCCTCATAGTTAGCAGCTGCTGACGGGTAGTCAAACCAACTCAGATTCAGTTCCGCTAGCGTCTGCAATGTTGTCTCTACTGCTGCTGGCTGCTGTTGTCGTTGCACCGTCAGTATCTGTTGATACAGGGCTATTGCTGGCTGTAGCGCTCTCACCTGCTGGTAAGCCAAGGCAAGTGATTGCAGGAGTTGGAAATCAACCTGTTGAGATTTTGATGTCTGTAGCTGAATTGCTCGCAGTCGCTCGGTGATGATTCGCACCTCTGTTTTCTGATTTTGGCTCCAGGCGATCGCCCCAACTCTGCCCAGCGATTCTACCTCTGCTGATGGTCCCAGAGCGCGTCGCAGCCGCAGTTCTCGGTTCCAAATCTCAAATCCTCCTACCTTATCTCCGGCTTTGAGTTTAGCTGCCGCCTCTGCATCTAAGCCATCAAGAGCCACCGTCAATGCTTGACTTTCCTGCGGACTGAGTGGTTGCTGTTTGGGGGATTGAGGGAGTAGTGGATCGGGCGTGGTAATCTCTAGTGGATTAACAGGAAATTGCTCTGGTTTCGCTTTCACACTCTTAGCTACAGCCATGTAGCTCAGGCAGAACCAACACACAGCAGTGACAACACTTAGGTGCAATAAACTTGGCTTAACTTGACGATGACTGGTTGGGTTATGTGATGTCTGCATATAGGCACAAATGGGAGACTGTAGGGGAGGCAGAAAATTCTCCAGAAAAAAGGGGAATCAAGATCTAAAATACTCGCAGATTGTCCTTAAGCAACAGTATTGATGTCAGCCGACGCAACGACTCATTCTATGAATATCGTAACTTTAGCTCGCTGGATGGCAGCTGATTTCAGCAACCAGGAACAGGCTTACGAAAACCCACCCTTTTTTGCTCACATTCGCGTGTGTATGCGCCCCCTCCCCTTAGATGTGCTGTCCGGAGTCAGTCTTTTTGTTGAGCAAGCCTACGATTACACGCTAAACGACCCGTACCGGGTGCGCGTTCTAAAGTTGATCGACAAAGGCGATCGCATTGAAATTGAAAACTACACTGTTAAGCAGGAAGAGCAGTTCTATGGCGCATCCCGTCAACTCCAGCGACTGCAAGCATTAAAAGCTGAGCAGCTAGAAAAGTTATCAGGCTGCAACATGCTTGTCAACTGGACAGGTCATAGCTTCCAAGGCGCGGTTGAACCGGGTAAAGCCTGTATGGTGTTTCGCAAAGGCAAAAACACCTATCTTGACAGCGAGTTTGAGATTGACCAAGACAAATTTATTAGCTTTGACCGGGGACGCGACCCAGAAACTGATGAGCATGTCTGGGGATCTCTCGCGGGACCTTTTCACTTTGTGCGCCGAGCTAGTTTCGCTGACGAGGTCAAAGTTTAATAAGTTTTGAGTTTTGAATGTTGAGTTTTGAGTTATGTCTCTTAATTCAAAACTCAAAACTCCCTAATAGCCTGTTGCTGCTAGATCTAACTGACAGCATATTTTTACTCTCTCAATCTTTGTCTCCCAACTACCGTCAGCATACAGGTTCAGCAGTCGAAATCCAGGTGCCTCTTGGTCAAGGGCAAAGTCTGAGCTTCGCGGCTCAAACTGAATACAGGTTGAAGGAGTACCCAGGTAATAGACACCACGACGCTGACGGTTAAATTCCTGGTGAATGTGACCAAACAAAACTAGTTTGACTTGAGGGTGACGATCTAGGACGGCAAACAACTCTTCTGGATTTTGAAGGGTGCTGGTATCGAGCCATGTAGAATTGACGGCCATTGGCGGGTGGTGTAGGGCTATCAGAGTTGGCTTGTTGCTCACAAGTCCAAGTCGAAAATCTAACCAGCTCAAGGTTTCTGCTGATAAATGACCATGCACACATCCAGGCACACTAGAGTTAAGTAATACAAAGTTCCAACCGCCCTGCTCGAAAGTTTTACGTGGAGAAACCATGCCCCGATTTAACACCTCTTCCATTGCTGGCAAGCAGTCATGATTGCCAGGTAACCAGTAGGTGGGTGTACGAAGTGGATTCAGCAGGTTTTGCACATGTCGGTAAGATTCGGGTTTACCATCTTGAGACAAGTCACCCGTCAACAGCAGCAAGTCTAGGTGAGGCTGTAAAGACAACCGCTCCAAAACTGCCTGGAAAGACTGGGTAGGCGAAAGGCCAAGCAGTTCCTGGTCCTCATCTGCAAACAGATGAATGTCTGTAATTTGAGCGATGAGCAGGGGAGATTGATTCATTGTTGCTGATACGGTTTGGTGTTATGCTGGGTTCGCTTTGACAGCAACCCATTCTTTGAGTCTGAGACGAAATCGAGTAATCCAAATTGTTTTAATTGCGTCTACCCAAAAGCTGAGACTGGCCAACAGCTACACGTCAATCTACGCTAGCTCTGAATTAGGGGCCAAATTGCGATCTAGAGCTTAGGTTTAATGTGATCGGAATCACAGATAAAGCTGATGGATGTTAGTAGCACCGTCATCCTGTCCACATGTCTGGGGTGGTTGCTTTGCTGTAGCATAATGAATTCGAGTACAATACTGTGTGTTAGAGTAATGGAATTCTGGCGGCATAGCCAAGTGGTAAGGCAAGGGTCTGCAAAACCTTCACCCCCAGTTCAAATCTGGGTGCCGCCTTTTTGTGAATGATGTTGTGGGTGAGCAATGTTGTAGGGCGAACGCATCTTGGCGTGAATTTGTGTCATTACAGCTGGACCATCAACAACGAAAATGGTGTAACACGCGAGCTATCAGGGAAGACTAAATTCAGCAGTCCAGTCTCTTGGACGCTGAAAGATCTCTGAGACGTCCATTCGAGCAAAAAAGGCAGGCAGACGTGTCCTTTCAACAACTGCAAAACCCCATCAGCGATCGCGAACCGGCAGCAAGCGCATTGCGAGACAGTGAGGTACGACTCCGGCTAGCTATCAAAGCAGCCGGAATTGGAGTTTGGGACTGGAACGTTGAGACTGGTGAAGTTAGCTGTGCTGATGGAACAGAATTACTTTTTGGCCTCTCTCCTGGCTCCTTTGTTGGATATGAGAGCTTTTTCAATAGCATCTATCCTGAAGATCGCGACTGTGTAGGTAGAGCGATTAATAGCGCCCTCAAAAAGAAAGAAAAATACGAAATTGATTATCGTATCACCTGGCCAGATGGTAGCATCCACTGGATCGAAAGCAAGGGGCAGGTGTTGCGAGACGAAACCGATAAACCAGTGCTGATGGTAGGTACTCTGATTGACATCAGCGATCGCAAGCGCGTTGAGGAAGAACTGCGGCGATCACAAGCAATGCTGGAAATAGTTGTGGACAACATTCCACAGTTTATCGGTTGGAAGAACAGAGATTCTGTTTACCTAGGCTGTAATCGCAGTTTGGCACAGGTACTTGGACTTGATCCGACTGAGATTGTTGGGAAAACCGACTACGACACGTCCGTGAGAAAGGAGGAAGCAGATTTCTTCCGTGAGTGCGATCGCCGGGTGATGGAGACCGATACACCTGAGTACCACATTATTGAACCTCAGCTCCAAGCAAACGGTAAACAGGCATGGTTGGACACGAACAAGATTCCACTTCATGATGCCTCAGGAAATGTCGTGGGCATTTTTGTCACTATCGAGGACATTACCGAACGCGAGCAGGCGGAGGCGGATCAGGCACTGCGTCTTTCAGAGGCGCGGTTTCGAGAACTGTTAGCGCGAGAAGAACTGCTCAATCGCCTTGCCAGTCAGATTCGAGCTTCTCTTGACCTAGATACCATCCTGGAAACTGCCGTGCAGGAGATCTACAGCCTGTTGCAGTTGGATCGGTGCCTCTTCATCTGGTACCGATTTGACACAGAACAACCTTACGCAGAGGTTGTTCGGGAGGCAAGAAGTTTTGAGCTGCCTAGTATCATTGGTTTCTGCATTCCCGTAGCCCAACTTGGTGTTTTGGGAGAGAGGGCTTTGAACAAGCAAATAGTGCGAGTGGACGACATCACAACTGTGACTGATGCAGTAGAACACCAGTTCTTCCACTCTATAGGCTATAGGGCCGTACTGACACTGCCAGTACATACTCAGCTTGATGAAATAGGCGTTATTAGCTGTAGTTATAGTAGTCAACCGCGTCAATGGAAAGACAATGAAGTCGAACTGTTGCAGGCGGTTGCTGACCAAATCGCGATCGCCATTGATCAAGCAGAACTCTACAAGCAAAGCCGCATCGCTGCCGCCACAGCCCGAGAGCAAGCAGCTAAACTTGAACTTGCTCTGCATGAACTTCAACAAACGCAAGCTCAACTGGTGCAGACTGAAAAAATGTCCTCTCTCGGACAGTTAGTGGCGGGTGTTGCCCACGAAATTAACAACCCCGTCAATTTCATCCACGCTAATCTCAGCCATGCGGATGCATTCACCCAAGATCTGCTGCACATAGTTCACCTCTATCAGCAGTACTATCCGCACCCTACACCTCAGTTGCAAGCCGAGATGGAGACCATCGACTTGGAGTTTCTAGTGCAAGATCTGCCCAAGCTACTAGCATCGATGAAAGTAGGAACCGACCGCATCCGGCAAATTGTTTTATCGTTGCGTAACTTCTCCCGCCTGGATGAAGCTCAGAAGAAGCCGGTAGATATTCACGAGGGACTAGATAGTACGCTGCTCATCTTGCAGCATCGCCTTAAAGCTAAGGCAGGCCGGTCAGAAGTGCAAATTATCAAGAACTATGACCACCTGCCATTGGTGGAGTGTTACGCAGGGCAACTCAATCAGGTATTTATGAACATCCTCAGCAATGCAATTGATGCCCTAGAGGAGAAGGTAAGGTGGGAAGATATGGAGAGAGAGGGCGAAGACAGTACCAACATCCCCTCATCCCCTCACCCCTTCAACCCTTCAGCTCAAATTGTGATTCATACAGAACTTTCAGACTGCGATTGGATATCGATTCGGATAGTGGATAACGGACCGGGGATGACAGAAGCGGTGAGGCGGAGGCTGTTCGATCCTTTCTTCACCACTAAACCTGTGGGGAAAGGCACCGGGCTGGGACTGGCAATTAGCTACCAGATTGTGGAGAAACATGGTGGCCAAATACAGTGTGTTTCTACACCAGGGCAGGGAACCGAGTTCGCGATTACAATTCCAATTCGGCAGCAACTTTAAGGCGTGAGTTAATCCTGGTATTGTTTTTTGAGATTCAGACAGTCTCATTCGACCAAACATACCGAAAGTGACAAAATGATTACAGGGGGCACTGTTAAGATCCAGTTAACTTTCAATTAATCTACCCGATTTCCACTGACTCCCATGAGTGAAACTGTCCTAGACGTTCGCGACTTGCAGGTTGAATTTTTTACTGAAGAAAAGCTACTCAAAGCCGTTGATGGTATCTCCTTTGAGCTGCATCGAGGTCAAACCCTAGGGATTGTGGGTGAGTCGGGGTCAGGGAAATCAGTCACTTCCCTAGCTGTAATGGGTCTGGTGCCGCCCCCCGGTATAATCAGCGGCGGCAAAATCTGGTTTCAAACAGAGAATGGAGTCAAGGTTGATCTGCTGCAGGAACAGCGAGAGCGAATGCAGCAATACCGGGGTGGCCAGCTCGGCATGATTTTTCAAGAACCAATGAGTTCGCTTAACCCGGTCTATACTATTGGGTTTCAGCTAACAGAAGCAATTCGGCTACACCGAAAAGTGTCTCCGAAAGAAGCGCGATCGCTCGCCGTCTCCCGCCTTCAGGAAGTCAAACTCCTCTCTAGTGATGAGGAGTTGCGGCAGCAGTGTCTTGAACGCCAACAGGGTGCGGCAAGCACGAGGCCAGACGCACGGGCACTGCATCAGTTAGTCAACCAGCAAAAACAAGCCATCCTCGACCGTTATCCTCACGAACTTTCTGGTGGTCAGCTCCAGCGGGTGATGATTGCTATGGCCATCTCCTGCAACCCCACTTTGTTGATTGCGGATGAGCCAACCACAGCCTTGGATGTGACGGTGCAGGCAACGATTCTTGACTTGTTGCGCGAGTTGCGCGATCGCCGTCAAATGTCTATGCTGTTTATTACTCACGATCTAGGTATTATTGCGGAAATTGCCGACTGGGTCGCCGTGATGTACCAAGGCAAAATTGTCGAGTACGGCCCTGTGGAGCAAATTTTTGCTAGACCACAGCATCCCTACACCAAAGGTTTGCTAGCATGCAAACCGACGCTAGAGCGGCGATTGGAGCATCTCCTTACGGTCTCAGACTTTATGGCCGTTACAACCACCCCCACAGGAGAACAGGCAATTGAGGCCAAACAGCCAGCCTCTCCGCCTCAAGTCAGCGCTGAAGCACTAGAGCAACGGTTAGCAAACCTCATGCAGATGGATCCGCTTCTGCGCGTCCGCGACCTTCAGGTTGGCTTTCCAGTGCGAGGCATGTTTGGTCAAGCTAAGAACTATTTCATGGCAGTCAAGGGTGTTTCGTTTGATGTTTGTCCCGGCGAAACCCTCGGCTTGGTGGGAGAGTCCGGCTGTGGCAAAACCACGCTTGGTCGAACACTACTGCGGTTAATTGAACCCATGGGTGGGAGTATTCTGTTCGAAGGGCAGGATATCACTGCCTTGCGGGGACCCCGACTACAGCAGCTGCGGCGGGAGATGCAGATTATCTTCCAAAACCCTTTTAGTTCCCTTGATCCGCGAATCACAATTGGAGCGGCGGTGATGGAGCCACTGCTGATTCATGCGGCTGGCAAGACAGAAAGACAACGCCGAGAACGGGCAGTTTACCTGCTAGAGCGTGTGGGATTAGACCCTAACCGCATGAAGCGCTATCCTCACGAGTTTTCTGGTGGTCAACGCCAACGCATATGTATCGCCCGTGCCTTGGCACTCAATCCCAAATTTATTATTTGCGATGAATCAGTCTCAGCTCTGGATGTCTCTGTGCAGGCGCAGGTGCTGAATCTGTTAAAAGAATTACAGGCCGAGTTTAACCTCACCTATATCTTTATTTCTCACGATCTGAGCGTGGTGAAGTTTATGAGCGATCGCATCCTGGTCATGAACCGGGGCGAAATTGTGGAGGAAGGTTCATCGGAGAGTATTTACCGTGACCCTAAACAGGAGTATACGCGGACGCTGATTGCCTCCATTCCCACCGGCAGCCCCGAACGCATTCAAACCCGTCAATCGCGTGGCAACGTTCCGCCTGTAACCAGTAGTTAACTCGAACTCAAAGATGTGCTTTTGTTGTGAAGACTTGGATAAACTCCTGAAACAGTAGAGTAAACCTATCAGAAAGCCTTGCTATTTCTTCAGTGGGAACTGGAGCCGTTTGAGTTTCAAGCCATAGAAGGATTCTGGCTCTGCTTAGAGACAGTAAGCTAGCAACAATGATACTTGCGGTAGCTTTATGAATAGAGCCATCTTTTGGCTGCGCCAGACTTTGATAGTTTTTTTAGCAACTCTAATGTTCCTCACTAGTAATGCTTTCGGTCAACAAGGCTACAGCCTCGAAGCGCGAGCTGAGCCAGTGACACCTGAGGCAACTGAGTATCAGGTTGACCACACTGATAGTCAAATTCGGGTTGATACTGGAAAGATAGAGCAAAAAGCTCGAAACACAGCTAAAAAAGTACCGACAGATACTCAGCAGGCAACCAGAAACGCTAAGAAAAGTGTTGATACCACTGATTCGGAAGTAGGCTCACGTTTTAAGTAGAAGTTGTTCTAAGCCAACGGATAGATACAGTGCAGATGAAGCTGTACAGACCGACCAAGCCTAGCAGTGATAAGTCTCCAAAGGGCCAGGTAAAACCCAATCCTTCACCTAGCCAGAACGTACCAAATGACAGCAGTAATACACCTGCACTTAACTTAATTAATACTTCAGGTACTTTAAGTAAGTGTCCATGCAAGACTGCTACCACAGTGATCGTTAAGATCAACGCTAATCCTGCTCCCGATAAGGCTTCCGTCCAAGCCCTTGATGCTAACCCTAGGGTGGTGACAACAATTGCTACCTCCAACGCTTCAAGAGTTGCGCTCTTGACCATGACCAAAAAGTTCAGCCGACTGAAACCTCTTTGTGTTTCTAGCACCATGCCTTCAGCTTTCAAGGGATCGGTGATCCATCCAGCCCGTTTGCCTTGTGCTTGCCGGAGTACCGACTTTTTGGTCCAGCCCCAGCCAAACCACAGCAGCACCAGCCCGATCGCGATTTGCAGCCAGCCTAGAGGAATCTGCTGCAATCCTGTTCCCAAAGTTGCTGCCACCACTCCCACAATGAGCAAGCCAGTAACGGTACCCAAACCAGCTTCTCTCCGGTAGCCAGAGCGAGCAATGGCATAGGCGATCGCGGCTGTCTCGAAAAATTCCACACTAGCACCACCCAAAGCACCCAGAAATACGCCTATGTTCATGTTGTTAGTTGTTAGTTATTAGTTGTTAAAAGCCTAACTGACCACGGACAACTGACATCTAAATGTGAACGAGCTAACTCCTATGCGTAATATTACTGTACGAGCCATGCTTAAGCGTCCTTTCAAAGCGGATTCATCAGTGTTGGTGCTGTTCTGCTTGAGCTGAATTATTGTCAATATCCAACTGGAAGCACCAGCTTTTTACTGGAGAGGGACTTCCTCACTGTTGGATGAGGACTAGGAATGAAAGCACCATTGCCCGATAACGAGGCACGCAGGCTCAAAGAGCTTTGGCAGTACAAAATCCTGGACACGACTGCTGAAGCTGTCTTTGACGACTTCGCTCGTTTAGCCTCATATATTTGTGGCACTCCCATTGCCTTAATCAGCCTCGTTGATGCGGATCGTCAGTGGTTCAAGGCAAAAGTGGGTCTGGAGGCATCAGAGACACCCCGCGACATCGCGTTTTGCGCTCACGCCATTCTACAGGCTGACGTCTTTGTTGTTCCTGATGCAACAATTGATCAACGGTTTGCCACCAATCCTCTGGTAACCTCCGCTCCAAATGTCCGGTTTTATGCTGGTACACCCTTAACTACCGCTGAGGGCAACGCTTTAGGAACGCTCTGCACAATCGACAGTGTGCCACGGAAACTTGAGCCGGAACAGCTAGAGGCACTACAGATACTTGGTCGCCAAGTTGTCAAGCAAATAGAACTGCGGCGCAACGAACAGTCAATGGAGAGAGAGCAGCAGCAGCTACAGCAGATTATCGCGATCGCGCCTGTAGCGATGGCCATGTTCGATCTAGAAATGCGCTATCTCGCCCACAGCAATAAGTGGCCGACAGCCCATGGCCTAAATGAGCAGTCACTGATCGGTCGGTTACATTATGAGGTGGTTCCAGACATTCCTGACTGCTGGAAAGCAATTCATCAGCTTGGTCTTGAAGGGAAGGCAATCGCCCATCCAGAAGATGTGTTTGAGCGGGAGGATGGGTCTAAAATCTATCTGCGCTGGGCAGTTGAACCGTGGCGTCACCCAGAGGGTGAAGTCGGCGGCATCATCATTGTAACTGACACAATTAATGAGTTAGTGGAAGCGAGAGAAGCTGCCTTGGAAGCCTCACGTCTCAAGTCCCGCTTTCTCGCTAACATGAGTCACGAAATTCGCACGCCAATGAACGCAGTTTTAGGAATGACAGGATTGTTATTAGAAACTCCTTTAAACCCGGAGCAGCGAGATTTCGTGGAGACGATTCGCATCAGTGGAGACGCTCTTCTTAGCCTGATCGACGAGATTTTGGATTTATCCAAACTGGAGGCGGGAGAGATGAAGCTGGAGATCTTAGAGTTCAACCTCCATACCTGTATAAAAGAAGTATTGGAATTGCTCGCTCCTCAAGCTCATGCCAAAGGACTAAAAATTGCCGCTTTCGTCGCTCCTGACGTGGGCAAAGCCTTTATGGGTGATGGTGGTCGTCTACGGCAAATTCTGATGAACCTGATTGGTAACGCAATCAAGTTTACGAGTGTAGGTGAAGTCATCGTGCGGGCCGAGTGGCGAACGGCAACTTCTACTAGAACCACAATTCGCTTTTCAGTCATCGATACCGGCTTGGGCATCAGCTCAGAAGATCAACGCAAACTGTTTACGCCATTCACTCAAGTGGATGCGTCTACTACCCGCAAATATGGTGGTACCGGGCTGGGGTTGGCCATTTGTCAGCAGTTGGTAACGTTAATGGGCGGAGAGATCGGGTTAGAAAGTCAGTTAGGTCAAGGTTCAAAATTTTGGTTTGAGGTGCCGTTTGCTCCGGTAGTGCCGTCGGGGTGTTCAATCCCGCAGCCTCAGTTGCTGAGCAAACCTCAGTCGTTAAGCGTAGATTCACTGCAACCCAAGCTCAAAATTTTGCTTGCTGAAGATAATTTGATTAACCAGAAGGTCGCGCTGAAGCAGCTACACAACCTGGGCTACGAGGCAGATGTCGCAGCTAATGGCCAAGAAGTCTTGCAACTCTTAGCCAAGATTCCCTACGACTTGATTCTGATGGATTGCCAGATGCCGGTCAAAGACGGTTTTGAAACGACACGCGAGAT
>CAXUIV010000020.1:0-19102 GCA_964250875.1 uncultured bacterium | reverse complement strand
AATTATGCACTACCAACAGCTACTCAAAATTTCCACCACTGGCAAATCTTTATGCACAATTACTTCAAAAGTTGAAGCAGTTGTGGCCGAGTCAGGCGTGAAAACAGGGCTGTGTAATCTGTTTTTACGCCATACCTCGGCTAGTCTGCTGATTCAAGAAAATGCTGACCCGGACGTACTGAGAGATTTAGCTAACTTTCTGACAAAGCTAGTACCAGAGTCCTATCAATATATTCATGATGCTGAAGGTCCGGATGATATGCCCGCACATATCCGCACCGCTCTCACCCACACATCCGAGCAAATCCCCATCGCTAGAGGTCGGTTATTGCTTGGAACTTGGCAGGGAATTTACCTTTGGGAACATCGACAGCGCAGTCACCTAAGAGAACTTGTAGTTCATATCGCGGGAGATTGAATCAGCCGCGTAATGTTAATTGATGTAGAAACGTTGTATGCAACGTCTCTACATCATGGCTTACGTCGGAAAAAACTTGGCTACCGTTTGCACATCCTTGTCACCGCGCCCAGAGCAATTAATGACAATGCGCGGACTGCCGGTGAGTTGCGGTACCAGAGTTTCGAGGTAGGCGATCGCATGAGCTGTCTCTAGGGCAGAAATAATCCCCTCCAACTGGGCGAGACGTTTAAAGGCTGCGAGTGCCTGTTGGTCCGTCACGCTGTAGTATTCCGCTCGCTTGATGTCTTGTAAATAGCTATGCTCTGGGCCAACACCGGGGTAGTCTAAGCCAGCGCTAATTGAGTGGGCCTCGATGACTTGTCCGTCTTCATCCTGTAGCAAATAGCTCATTGCTCCGTGTAAGACGCCAATCCGTCCCTGCGTCAGCGTGGCAGCATGTTTTTCTGTGTCTACACCCTCCCCAGCAGCCTCGACACCAATCATTCGCACAGTTGATTCATTGACAAATTCGTGAAACAGTCCCATCGCGTTGGAGCCACCACCGACGCAGGCGAGTAGGATATCTGGCAATCCCCCCCACCTCTCTTGACACTGAACACGGGTTTCTTGCCCAATAACTGCTTGGAAGTCACGTACCATCATTGGGTATGGGTGGGGTCCAGCCACCGATCCCAAAATGTAGTGGGTCGTTTCAACATTTGTCACCCAGTCTCGAATTGCTTCTGATGTGGCATCTTTAAGAGTACCTGTTCCAGCTGCTACAGGTCGGACTTCTGCTCCCATCAGCCGCATACGGAACACATTCAGACTTTGCCGCTCCATGTCATGGACGCCCATGTAAATTATGCAGTTCAGACCGAACCGGGCGCACACGGTGGCAGTGGCAACGCCATGCTGACCAGCCCCCGTCTCAGCAATGATGCGCTGCTTGCCCAT
Source organism: uncultured bacterium (assembly GCA_964250875.1). Taxonomy (GTDB): domain Bacteria; phylum Cyanobacteriota; class Cyanobacteriia; order Cyanobacteriales; family Chroococcidiopsidaceae; genus CAXUIV01. Next base: position 17,745 of record CAXUIV010000020.1, on the reverse strand, counting down.
CCGCTTCGCCAGCAATACCTGAGCCAGGGCGTTATTAATCTTATGGGCACCAGTGTGGTTCAAGTCCTCTCGTTTGAGGTAAATCTGTGGTCCTGTACCGTCTGATTGAGCGTAGTGAGCAGTAAGGCGCTCAGCGAAGTATAGAGGCGTGGCGCGTCCTACGTAGTCCCGCAATAGATGCTGTAGTTCCTGTTGAAAAGCTGGTTCGTCGCGGTATTGCCAGTAAGACGCTTCCAGCTCGCTGAGGGCAGGCATCAGCGTCTCAGGTACATACTTACCGCCAAAACGTCCAAAGCGTCCTAGAATATCTGGGCGCTGAGTAGCAGATAATTGGGAATTGGGAAGAGGGGTTGTAGTCACGATATGGAGGGATGCAATATGGAGGGATGCGATGCAATTAATTATAGGAAAGTCTAGATTAAATTAAAGCATCGTCGTCTTTAATCTCTCTACCCTAGGTCCTTATTACCGTTATGGCCTCAAATCGCAAGTCCCCCGATGCCAAGCCTTCTACAGGCGATGGCTACGTCTACCGTGAATTTGGTGATAACCCGGCGGCGCTAGAAAGAGGGGTTCCAGAACTGCCTGTCTCGCAACAGGATCTGAGGGTCCAGTCTTCCCGCAAAGGACGTAAGGGCAAAACTGTAACTTTGATTACTGGCTTTCGGGTGAAACCAGAAACTCTGGCAACTTTGCTGAAACAGTTGAAAACCCAGTGCGGCACTGGTGGCACAGTTAGGGAAAACGAAATCGAACTTCAGGGCGACCATAAACAAAAGCTTGTGCAGATTTTGACTGATCTGGGGTACAAAGCTAAGATTAGTGGTGGTTAATGGGGAAGGGGAAAGGGCGAAAGGCGAAAGGGAAACAGTAAAAGATCCGGATGAGTAGAAGTTGAATCTGTAAATATTAATTCGTGCCCACATTTATTAAAATACTGCTGTAGCACAAATGGTTTATCAAGTATCCAACAAGACAACTTTGGTTTAATTTAGTTTAATAACTATTCCGAGAATTTAATTTTTCAGCTCAGTTTCTTTCAATCAAACCCTTGTCGTTATATGAAGCATTAGGTTAAGCTGTGGCAGATTATTAAAACTGAGGGGTTTGTGCTGAATGGCACATGAAGAACATTTTACTTTACTCAAGCAAGGGGTAGATGCTTGGAATTCTTGGAGATTAGATCACCCCGAAGTAAGACCAAATTTCAGTACAGCACACCTGACTGATGCAGTTCTTAGAAAAGCGGACTTGAGAGGGGCCGATCTAAGTGGGGCTGACCTGATGGGTGCGGACCTGATGGGTGCAATTCTTACCGATGCAGATCTTAGTGGCGCAATTCTTAGTGGGGCAGTTCTCAGCGATGCCGTTCTGAATGGAACAGACCTGATGGGGGCAATTCTCAGTGGAGCAGTCCTTAACGGGGCAATCATGATGGAGGCAAACCTGAGCGGAGCAATCCTTACCAATGCCGTCCTTAGCGATGCAGTTCTTAGAAGAGCAGATCTAATCGGGGCAGATTTGGCGGGGGCTAACCTCAGTGGAGCTAATCTTATAGGAGCAAAACTGAATGGTGCAGACCTGATGGGAGCAGATTTCAGTCGGGCCTACCTAATGACAGTATCCTTTGCAGATGCAGTGCTAAGCGAAGCCGACTTCAGCAGCGCCCACCTTAGTTCAGCAGACCTGGTTCGAGCCAACCTCTCTAATGCAATTTTGAACGAGGCTGACCTAAGTGGGGCTAACCTCAGTGAGGCCAACCTCAAAGGGGCTGACCTCACGAATGCTGACCTTAAAGGGGCCAATCTCAACGATGCTGACCTTAAGGGGACCAACCTTAAAGGGGCCAATTTATGCGTCACTCAAGCCCTAAATGCTAACTTCCACAGAGCAGTATTTACTGGAGCATGTATAGAAGACTGGCAGATTAACAGTGACACAAACCTTGATAGCGCAATTTGTGACTATGTTTATCTCCAGAGCGGTCAAGAAGAGCGCAGCCCAAGCAACGGAAATTTCGCCCCAGGAGACTTTACAAAACGATTCCAAAAAGCTTTAGACAAAGTTGATTTATTCTTTCATAACGGAATCAACTGGATTGCTTTTGCTTGCGCTTTAAAAGTTGAGGCTGAAGCCGAAGGTGTGCCGCTGCGAGTTAATACTATTGAAGAAATGGATGATGGTGCTATTCTCGTCAGGTTGAAAATTCCACTAGAAGCTAATAAAGATGAAATTCAAACTGCGCTACAGCAAAAATATGACTTCTTCTATAGATCCATAGAAGAAAGGGATAGAACAAGAACTACAGACACTAAGGAACAAATTAATCAGCTTCTCAACATGGCTGGTCAGCAGTCTTCAGTACAAATGGCTACAGGCAGCAGTAATTCTACAGTCCTTGATAGTGACGCAGCGAGCTTTCAGTCTCATGAGTTTCTAGATGTTGAAACAGTTCATACTCCTTTAACGGACAGCTCACAAGTACGTCCAGACAACCAAAACTTAACTGAGGCGGCGGCAGAAATCAGGCAGCTCCTGAAGCAACTAGAGCAGACTTATCCTTTTAGCACTCCACTGGAGAAGCAAATACTGGTAACAGTAGCTATCAAGCGGATTGAGAGTAACCCCCTCCTCAGACTACGAGTGTCAGAGGCATTAACAGCAGCTGGCACTGTAGCTTTTAAAGAGTTAGTGAACAATCCCCTAGCTAATATTTTGGTCGCAGCGCTGGAGGGGTGGAAGATAGATTAAAACTTTTGGGGCATCAGGCAACCACTGGAGAAATATGAAGCAGATCCACAACCAGTGGATAGTGAATGCGGCAGAGGCTAAGCAACTGATTGAGCAGGGAGCGACAGTTTTAGATGTCCGAAATATGGTGGTGTGGGCACTCGGACACGTGAAAGGTGCTGTTCGTGTCACTTGGCAGCAATTCTCGCAACAGAAATCACCCTTCAAGGGAAAGCTGATCGAGAATCTAGGTGTTATGGAGCAAAAACTCTGCGAGGTTGGAGTCTTTAATGGCAAACCCGTAATTGTAGTTGGGAACTCGGTTCATGGTTTTGGAGAAGAAGGGCGTATTGTTTGGATGTTGCGTACTCTAGGACATCCTCAGGCAGCCTTTGTTGATGGCGGACACAATGCACTCGTCCAGGTTGGTGTTTCTATAGAGAGGGGTGTAAGGTCCTCCGCTGGGTTAGAAAGGGGAGATTTTGTGGTCAAGCGATCGCACTTATGGGAGATTGACCGTGATGAACTCAAAGCCAAACTTGCAGCAACAGCTTCCCCAAGCTTGATTGCGCTTGATACGCGAGAACCACGCGAGTATGCTGGCGGTACCCCTTACGGTGAACGGCGGGGAGGACATATTCCTGGTGCTGTAAATCTTTACTTTAAAGATTTGATGGATGAGAGGGGAAATTTGCTCCCTCGCGGAGAGATTGTTGCCAAGCTAAATAGATTAGGAATTGCTCGTGATACTCCGATTGCTGCTTATTGCACAGGTGGTATCCGTTCTGCATTTGTTGTCGCTGTGCTAGCTGATTTAAACTTTAACAACGTGAAAAATTACTCTGGCTCGATGTGGGATTGGTCAGCGTTTGATGCCGCTAGCTATCCACTAGAGTGAATAAGAATGTAAATCATCAAAGCAATCTAATCTTTTACCGCTTTGCCAATATACATAAGCGAAGTGTTATCACTTATTGTACCTTTAAATCCGCCAGTTCTTTTGTAACGTATATAGGAGGAAATGTTATCTTGTAAAGCTTGACCAAAAAGGTCTAAACCCTTTATGTCTACACTTGTGAAGCCAGATTTATTCATCAGATTAGTAAGTTCTTCCGGCTTAATGAATTTTCGCCAATCATGAATGCCACGAGGAATCTCCTGTAGTATATTCTCCAACAGCCAAATCATTACAAGTTTAGATTTGAAGCTTCTATTAATGGTATCAAAGAAAAATAAACCGTTGGACTTTAAAACTCGATGAATCTCTGAAACGGTTTGTTGCAGGTCTGAAACATGCTCTAAAACATCGACGCATATCACAACATCAAATGTGTTGTTATTATAGGGCAGTTTCTCAGCTAATCCCTGCCTGTAGATAATGTCAAGTCCGCTACTCGTTGCATGCTCTCTAGCTCTGGCAATACATTTTGCAGATTGGTCGATGCCTGACGCTCTGACACCCCTATAGGCCATGAACTCACAAGAGAACCCTCCACCACAACCCACATCTAATGCTTTCAATCCCTGCCAATTTTTCACATAGCGATCAAAAAAATCGAATCGTGGTTGATTAAGGTGATACAAAGCGTATACTTTCGCATCCTCTTGCCACCAATCATCAGCACTTAAGTCATAAAATTCCAAGTTATTTTTTTTCACACGTTCACTACGCTATTCAGTAGATAGGCCGAAAATGAAGCAAAGTATGCTAAGAAATGTAAATTATCATTATATCAATGCCCCATGCCCCATGTCCCATGCCCTAGTTATTGTGTAATTCTGCCTGAAGCCTCGTACAATTAGTCTTACGTATTCTAGTCAACTTAGGAGCTGATTCAATGCCAGCGGCAGTCGGAGTCATTGAGACACTAGGTTTTCCTGCTGTGCTAGCGGCAGCAGACGCAATGGTTAAAGCTGGCGCAGTCACAGTGGTCTACTATGGCTTAGCTGAGAGCGGTCGCTTTTTAGTTGCGATCCGAGGAAGGGTTTCTGAGGTAAAAACTTCAATGACAGCAGGAATTGCAGCCGGAGAGGAAGTCTACGGGGGTCAGGTCATCACTCATTACATCATCCCAAACCCAACGGAGAATATCGAAACCGTTCTGCCAATCGAATATACCCAAAACGTTGAACAGTTCCGGATGTCCTAGAATTCCCAGTCCTGCTGCTCTAGCGTATTATCTCAATGGGTGACTAAGATTTGTACAGCTAATTTATTGACTTAGGAGATGGCTGATGTCGTCACAGGCAGTTGGATCGATTGAAACAAAGGGCTTCCCTGCTGTGCTAGCAGCGGCAGACGCGATGGTTAAGGCTGGCCGAGTTACACTAGTTGGCTACATTAGAGTTGGTAGCGCTCGCTTTACAGTCAATATTAGAGGGGATGTTTCTGAGGTAAAAACCGCCATGGCGGCTGGTGTTGATGCCGTAGAGAAAGTGCATGGAGGCGTTTTGGAGTCTTGGGTCATTATTCCTCGTCCTCATGAAAACGTGGAGTGCGTGTTGCCGATTGCCTATACCGAAGCAGTTCAAGAGTACCGAGACGCCGTCGAGAACCCAATCGTAGCAAGATCGAACGGTCGAGATCGTTAGATGAGCGACCTCGGAGTCACTGGGACCGAAGGGCAAGGGGATGCCAGGGCGACTCGCGTCTCCATCGTCATTCCCACTCTGAATGAGGCAGAGTGCTTGGAACGTACCCTGCGCCATCTTAGTTTCCTAGAACCTCCTGCTTGGGAAGTGTTGGTAGTGGATGGTGGCAGTGAAGATGAGACGGCGGCGATCGCTCTTAAATCAGGGGCAAAGGTCCTCACCTCTGGACGCGGACGGGCAGTGCAGATGAATCATGGGGCGGAGGTAGCAACCGGAGAAATTCTCTGCTTTTTGCACGCCGACACCTGCGTACCAGACGACCTCATCGCAGTGATCAGGCAAACTTTAGCAGAGCCGACTACCGCCTGTGGCGGGTTCATCTCCCTGATGGTAGGCCCTCAAACTACACGCTGGGGAGTGTCTCTGCACAACTATCTCAAGACCTACTATGCCCCTTTACTCTTCAAACCCCATTTGTTTTTTAAGGGACTGAGATTGCTGTTTGGCGATCAGGTGATGTTTTGTCGCCGCGCCGGTTTTTGGCAATGTGGAGGCTTCGACCCAGCCCAGCCCATCCTAGAGGAAGCAGATCTGTGCCTAAAGCTGGTGCAGCAAGGACGAATCCAACTAGTAAATCGTGTCGTTCAAAGTTCTGATCGCCGGGTAGCGCACTGGGGATCCCTCAAGGCAACAGCAATATATCTTTACATTGGCTTCCTATGGGGACTGGGTGTCTCGCCAGCATATCTGAAGCAGTTTTATGAAGATGTTCGATGATTGTTATTGGTTGTTGGTTATTTGTTATTGGTTGTTCGTACAAAGAACAAAGGACAAACAACCAATAACTAAGTTAATTGCCGTCGAAATTGACGAACACTCAAGGTCATCAGCACTGTAGCGAACAGGATTAAAACCAAGACTTGAGGCCAAAGGACTTCTAGTCCAACTCCTTTGAGGATGACCCCGCGACAAACTTCAGTAAAGTAGCGCAACGGGTTCAAGTAGGTCAGCCATTGCACGAACGTGGACATGGAAGAGATCGGATAGGTCGCTCCACTCAGAAGCACTATGGGTGGATTGACAAAGAAAGTAATCAATTGCGACTGCTGTTCACTTTTGGCGTAGCTAGCAATCAGGATGCCAATACTGATACCCACCCAAAAGTAAAGAATGGCAATACTTAGAAGTACTAATAAGTTTCCCCGGAACGGCATCCCAAACACAAGCCTGCCGATCGCTAGCGCGAGTAACAGATCAAAGGTGAGCAGAATGAGCAGTGGGCTGATTTTCGCTAGGAGGATCTCGGTACTTGAAGCTGGAGTCATCATCAGTTGCTCGATTGTCCCTGCTTCTTTTTCGCGCACAACTAATGAAGCAGCCGCCTGGGAACCGATCACTGTCATCAAAATGCCGATGACCCCCGGCACAATAAACCAAGCACTATCTAACCCTGGATTGTAGAACACCGAGGTATCGAGCTGAACCTGGTTGCGCTGTAACGATTGACTAGATTCGTTTGTCGCAGAAGTACTTTGAGTGGAGGAATTGTCTGTTGGGGAACTTGTGTTTTGCTGAGTAGAGGGGTTGTCTGCTGAAGAGCTAGTTTGAGTGGAATTGTCTGGCGTGGAGCTGGTGTATTGTTGGGTGTACTGCTGGCTAAAGGAGTTTTTTTCAGCTTGTCGCTGATTATAGTCGCTAACCAGCTGGCCAATATATGCGGAGGCAGTCGTTGACGTGTTGGCATCAATCGCGTCAAAGAGTGCCTGAACTTGGGCAGTGCGCCTGCGGGCAATATCTCGAGCAAATTCTGGCGGAATTGTAATGCCGACAGTGAGTTTTCCTCTTGCTAAATCAGCGTTCATTTCCTGCTGATCGGCATAGTACTTGCTAACGACAAACGCCTTCGTCTGATAGAAAATCTCAGTAAATTCACGAGAAGCGCGGCTATTACTGTAATCAGTAATACCGACTTTCAAATTTCTCACATCTGGATTGAGTGCTAAACCAAACAAAATCAGAAAAACCGTAGGTGGCGCTACTAGCTGGATGAGTAGCTGACGGTTGCGCAATATCTGAGCGCATTCTTTCTGAAATAGTGCCCAAAAGCGGCTACCAAGAATCGTATCAATTAAGTTCATCATTGTTTTTTGCCCCATGCCCTATGCCCTATGCCCTATGCCCTGCGCCTCAGCGCTACGACACCTGCATCTTCTGCAATTTGCGCCAAGCCAGGAAGAAGAACAGGCTTGCTAACAGGATTAACGCCAGCACTGAACGCCAGTCACTCTGCCAACCGACGCCGCGAGCGTAGGCATCACGGGTGAGAAGAATGTAGTGGCGAGCGGGAATGATTTCTGACAGCCAACGAACGGGGATTGGAATGTTTGAGACGGGGTAGGCGAAGCCAGATAGCTGGAGGGATAGCAAAAAGACGGTGAAAGAAACGGATTGGATAACTGCACTTTGAGTATTAGCATTGGAGCCAAGAAAGATTCCCCAAAAAACACCACAGGCAATGTAGAACACCGACCCCAAAATCATTGGAGTAGGGTCGCCAGCAAACCAGAGACCAAAGAACAGCCAAGCCTCCAGGTTAACGATCGCCACCTCTGCCATGCCCACCAACCAAAATGCTGCCGCCTTACCCAGCAAGTACTCGGTACCAGTCAGACTAGAGGCATAAACTTGCAGAATCGTGCTTTGCTCCCGCTCTCTTGCCGTTGCCAAACCTGCTAGCAGTGGGGGGAATAGCGCCACGGCAAGGGCAAGCGCTCCTGGACCGATATACTTTAATGTTTCCAATCCTGGGTTGTACCACAGGCGCGATTGGAGACTGACGGCGGTTGATGTAGCTGCCGCTCCCAACTGGACAAACTCTCTATTCGTCGAGCTGGCGTAGCCCCGGACAACGTTGGCAGTGTTGGCATCAGTGCCATCGATTATGAGCTGCACCTCAGCTTCACGTTTGGCTCGCTTTAGATCTCGCGAGAACTTGGGAGGGATGATCAACCCAGCGGAGATCCGCCCTCGATCCAGTAATTGAGGAACGTTGACATTTGGGCCTTGAGCCACAAGTTTAAATTTGTTGGTGCGTTCAAAAGTAGCAATATACTCGCGGCTAGCGGGTGTCAGAGCAAGATCCTGAATTGCAATGTTAATCTGATTAACCTTCAGCGATACAGCAAAGCCAAACAGCAGCAGTAAAACTATGGGCAATCCTAATGCCATTGTCAAAGTCAGGCGATCGCGCCCTAGCTGGGTGAGTTCTTTGACGGTTTGGGCAATGATGCGTTTTGGTCGTACTGCCATAAGTCCTCCTAGTCCACTGAAACCTCAAGACCCCGTTGCCGCGCCTGCTCCACCACGCCGATAAATACGTCCTCTAGAGAGAACCCAATTTCACGATGGTCTTGAACTTGGATTCCGGCTGCTTGCAGCCAGTTTTCTACCTGGGTAATTTGGGTGCGCGGATCGTCAAGGACGGTATGCAAACGGGAACCAAAAATGGACACTCGCCAGCGATCAAACTTCTGTTTGAGTAAATCTGAAGCTTGCTGTAAGGGGTTGCATTCCCACTCAACCAGCTGCCCCGGCTGCTCAGCTTTGACCTGCTGGGGCGTACCTTGGGCAACCAGTTCTCCCGCAACCATAAAGCCCAAGCGATGGCACTGCTCGGCTTCTTCCAGGTAGTGTGTCGTTACCAGTATTGCCATTCCATCTCGCGCAAACTGATTAATCCAGCGCCAAAATTGCCGCCGTGCCAGTGGATCAACCCCGGAAGTTGGCTCATCGAGAAATACAATTTTGGGTTCATGCATCACGGATGCACCGAAGGCCACCCGTTGTTTCCAGCCGCCCGGTAGATCAGCCGTTAAGCGGTCTCCTTGACCAACTAAGTCAGTCATTTGCAGAACCCAATTTTTCTTGGCTCGGCGATGGCGACGCGGCACTCCGTAGACCCCGCAGTAAAATTCCAGATTTTGGTCGATTGTGAGATCGTCATAAAGCGTGAATTTTTGAGACATGTAGCCGATTCGCTGGCGGACTTGCTCGCTACGGAGTTCACCCGTTTCGCCTGCTAGCGTGACTCGGCCAGAACTGACCGGCAGCAAACCACACAACATTTTGATTGCCGTGGTCTTTCCCGCTCCATTTGCCCCCAAAAGCCCAAAAACCTCGCCGTATTTGATGTTTAAGTTAATGTCCTTGACGGCGTGAAAATCACCAAATACTTTATTGAGATTTTGGGCACCGATCGCCGTACCTGAGGACTGCTCCTGATGAGTAATTATCGGGTAGCTGCCTGCGGTATTTTCGCCTTTGAGTTCCCGTAGTCGGGCGACAAAAGTGTTTTCTAGGGTTGGCGTGTCGGTGATGATGTTCTGAATCTGAATCTGCTGTTGCTCCAGAGTGCCCCGAATGTCGTTCGCCGTTTGCTGTGGTTCGGCAGTGAGAACGTCAAGGCGATCGCCAAAGCGCTGCACATCTGAAACAGACTCCTGAACAGTAGGATCATGCTTGAGAATATCCTCCGCTCTGTCTAACTGAGCAACGGGCAGATAAACTTCTAATCGCTGCACCCCCAAACTTGCTTTTACCTTAGCCGGAGTGTCACACTGCTGAATTTTCCCCTCATACATGAGCGCAATGCGTGAACAGCGTTCCGCTTCGTCTAGGTAAGGAGTTGCAACTACAGTAGTAATGCCCTCAGTGCTAGCAAGCTGCGCTAGAATGTCCCAAAACTCGCGACGTGAAACCGGATCGACTCCCGTAGTCGGCTCATCTAACAGTAGAATCTGCGGGTTGTGAATCAGCGTGCAGCACAAGGCTAGCTTCTGCTTCATTCCTCCAGAGAGCCTGCCAGCTAAACGGTCTTTGAACCGCGCTAAGTCCAGTAAGCTCAGGAAGTGGTTACTGCGGGTTTTAAAATCAGCTTCACTCACCTCGCGCAAGCCAGCAGCATACCGTAGGTTCTCCCCAATGCTCATGTCTTGATAGAGGCTGAAGTGCTGAGTCAGATAGCCCATTTGCAAACGCACATCTCTGGGATTGGAATCAAGCACTTCCACGATGCCGTCGGTCTGCGACATTACCCCTGAAAGAATCTGAAACGTCGTCGTTTTGCCTGCCCCGTCTGGGCCAATCAACCCAAAGATTTCGCCGCGATAAATATCCAAACTAATGCCTGCTACGGCTTCCTGCGCTTGCTTGCGATAGTGATGTCGCAGGTCGCGGATGCAGATGATTGAAGCGTTGAGGCGACGGGTTTGAGTTGTTGCCTGGAGTGTCTGTGTCATGGTTTCCCTTACTATTTCATTCACTACTGAGATGGAATGAGAATCCGTCCATCCGCAGGCATTCCCTGTTTCGCTAAACCCTGTGAATTCTTTAAAGTGAGTTCGACACCAAACACCTGAGTCACGCGGTCTTTTTTGAAGTAGATATTTTCAGGGGTAAAGCTTGCTTTAGGATCGATCCGAGTTACCGTTGCTTCAAGCGGGCGGTCGGGAGACGAATCGAGATAAACCAGACTGCGTTGACCCAATCTGACATTGCCAATCTGGCCCTCCGAAACGAAGCCGCGCAGATAGAGTCTGTCAAGGTTCACTAGCGTTAGTAGGGGTGCGCCAGCAGCAATCACCTCACCCGGTTCTGCATCGCGAGTAATGACGTTACCAGCCATGGGACTAGCAATCGTTAGGTAATTTAGATTTGCCTGAATCTGTGCCTTGGTTGCCTGAGCATCGCGGACTGCCTGCTGATAGACGTCAACATCGGTGCGGGCTTGAGTAATTTGGCGTTCGACCTGCAATGCTGCTGCTGCACGGATGGGCGTATTGCTCAGCGTTGCCTGAGCTTGCCCCAACAGTCCCTCTGCCGACCCGACCTGTTGCTGAGCGGCTGCGACTTGAGCGCGGTCGGCGTTTAAAGTTGCATTATCCTGGTCGAGCTGCTGAACTGACACTGCACCTTCAGCCTGAAGCTGACTTGTGCGCTGTTGGTTTGCCCGCGCTAGAACGAAATTCGCCTGAGCTGCTGCTAGTTGAGAGCGTGCTGCTGCAACCGAGTTCTCTGCCTGCAGCACACGCCCCTGGCTGTCTTGCCCGGACTGGTTTGTGGTTAAAGCTGCTTGCTGCAACTGCGCTTGCAGGATTGGTAACTGCTGACGGTAACGCTCTAATGTTTCTTGTGCCTGACGAACGCGGGCAGCAGCTCCTTGCAACTGCGCTTGTAAATCGGCGTCATCAAGGCGGACTAAGAGTTGACCCGGCTTCACGTCATCTCCTTCTCTTACGGCAACGCTGGCAATCCTGCCTCCAATCTTGGCGGACACGTCAGTTTCATACCCTTCAATCCGTCCGCTCAAAAACAGGCCGCTAGGTTCAGGGTGATAGAAAAATAGGCGATAGACACCAAATCCCACTCCAGCTAAGAGGGCGATCGCCCCTAAGATGCGCACAGGCTTGGGGATCTTCGGTCTCTTGCCGGACGGCTGAGGCTTTAAGGGTTGGGATTGTGGCGTAACAATCTCTTTTTCTAGCACAGAGCTTTTAGCGGGCTGCTTAGAGCTATTTTGGGAGTCGTCGGTCTGTGTTTGTGTCATGACAAAACCTTGAGCGTGAATTTTTCTGATATGTGTTCGATTGACTGGTCAGTCAAAATCTTCTAAAAAATTTTTGCTTTTAAGGGTTATTATCTTCTGCCGAAAGCTGCATACCTTGCAAAAATATCTCTACAGCAGTTGCCACCATCGTATCAGGGTCCAGCTGCTGGGCATCTGGCTGTAAGAAAACTTCTCGCGTGACCAGGTACGCGATCAAAGAACCCACAAAGCAGCGAGCGGCAGCCCTTGGATCCAGCGGTTTTAGCACTCCATCTGATATCTGCTTCTCCAAATAACGAGTCAAGAAGCCAACAGAACGGCTAGGACCGATTCGATTAAGCATCTTAGCCACCTGAGGCTGCCGGACCGCTTCACTGCCAATCAGCTTCATCAGTGCGATGGAAGTTGGATTTTCCATAACTCTGAGAAAAGATTTAGCAAAGATAGTAAGCACATCCCGCAGGGGTTTACCCATCATCTCCTCTTCACTATGGGTCAGCAATTGCAGCAAGGGCAAGCGTTGCTCAACTACCTGCCGAAACAAGTCGCCCTTATCTTTAAAATAGTGGTAGATCAAACCTGGTGAGCCAATTCCCGCTGCTGCTGCAATGTCTTTATTGGTCGCCTTCTCAAAGCCCTTGCTGGAAAAAACTTGCAGCGCACCGTCAATAATCTGCTGTTGCCGTCCCTCAAAGTCTTGGTCGTCGCGTGAGCGCATCACGATACTTATTTGATTGATCAATCAAACAATAGCACGATTTGTGGAAGGTTGTACAAGATATGAGAGTGATATCACTCTTCTAGCCTGGAGCGCGATCGCCTTTTTAAGTGACAAAACCTTTTTGAGTGAGTTGAGGAATGGTCGCAACAAGAAGTTACAGCAAGGTATCATCAAAACATAACCCCAGCGATAAAGCGGACGAGGCTACAGCGATATGGACAACTCGAAGCGGCGAAAGCTTTTATCAGGGCTGTGTCATGGGTCGATCTTTCTTAGCTCGCTGATTGTGTCTATACACTCAGGTTCTTGCAATGAATTTTGAACAGAATCAACAACAATGTTTGGAGAAGCTGTTTTGGATCACAGAGCAGCTACAGCTCAAAGTATCCTCTGGCCAGCTTTCTAAGATTGCTAAGCTTATTGTTCAAACGATGACCGGGCGTTGGCGCTATTTTCATACGACTGAGCATATTTTTGAAGTTGGTGGATATAAAGATGCGATTGAGGTGCTAGCAGCTTTATTTCACGATGTGGTGTACGTGCAGGTTGACGGAAGTATAAATTTTAATTTGACTTACTATCTGGCCCCTTTAATTGAGGAAAATAAGGGAGAGCTATTTATTCGGGAGCAAGGCAATTTACCTGATGATCCAACATTCAGAATTGTGATGGCGGTATTCGGTTTTGTTCCTGGTCAAGGGCTTTCTCCTCTGACAGGGCAAAACGAATTTTTGAGTGCGGTCGTTGCGGCCAAAGCTCTAGAGTCTTTTGTAATTTCAAGCCTTATAGTTCAGGTAATAGCCTGTATCGAAGCGACAATTCCTTTCCGGTCAAACTCAGCCTCAGGTTCAAGTCCTAGCGAACTTTTATGCCAGCGCCTAAGGTTAGCTAACGATCAGTTTGATCTCAAGCTGACAGATGTAGAAATCATTCAAGCTGTCAAGAGGTCAGTAAGGTTAATCAACCGGGATGTTTGTAGTTTTGCCGATCCGAGTTCGGCAGTTTTTTTAGCTAGCACCTGGAGTCTACTGCCTGAGACCAACCATAGTCTTCAGAAATCTGGCTCTTACACAGTTCGTGACTACCGAAGAGCTATTCAGAAGATGGGAGATTTTATGAACTTTCTTAAGCCAGAGTTGGTGTTTAGACAGTTTCAGGAAGAACCGGACGATCAAACTCATAGAGATTTAGTTGAGAGAGCAAGGAAGAATATTGAAGTCGGACGGTTTTACCTAGAAAACAAACTGGTGACAATTGCCATTCTTGAGGCCCTCTCTCTACGCTTAGGTTCGGATATTTCTCTGTCAATCATGATGGGAGAGTTACCCAGCTCCGGATTTCCGATGGGTCGTTTGGGGGATTCTCTGCCCGATATTCCTCAAGCTTATGAACCTGTAACCGATGTTGAAAAGGAAGTATGGGACTTGTTGACAGTAGGACGGAGTGGTAATCCTACTTACGATCTAAAAACCTCGCCCTTAACGACCTTTGTGGTTAAGTACGTCGGGTTTGACGAGATTCGCGAACTGCGGGAGCGATCGCAGGAGTTTTTCCGACAAAACATCTCCTCAGAGGATTTTCTTGCTAGTTGTAATGCTGCTCTAATCAGCGTCATTATTAACGGAATCTCTCAACTTCTAGAAAATCGTAAGGCCGCACTGGTTCATCCACGGTAAAATTACATCTTCATTGGTGTGACCCTTCAATTACTAATTAGGCAATAATACCGTTCAGTTAACAGTTATTTGTGGATCAAAGCGTATAGAGATATTGCGTGAACGTCTCTATATGCTTTTCAGAGCCGTATTGAAATCTGTAATGCTTAAGATTGATATAACTTTCCTGATAGGCAGGCATAACAGCAGTAGTTAATTATTGTACTCACCGTGTTGTCAAGCTGGAGTACCCTCCGCTACGAATAGTTAATTGTGCTTACTCAAGAACTAAAAGGGCTTACTCTTAATTCAAGTCTGGCAGACCTCCATTCCCATGACTTTCAAGTCAGCTTAACAACTTTGGGAAAGGTCGTAGCAAAAAAATTTCAGAATGATCCAAAGTTACCAGGGGTCATGCTCACTGCTGATGGTCAAATAGTGGGGACAATCTCCAGATCTCAATTCTTCGAGTGGCTCAGTCGTCCCTATGCGTTAGATATTTTCCAGAATCGTCCGGTTGGAACCATGTGGCGGATGATTACCGAATCGATGGGAATTCCAGACCCGGAGCTATTTCTGGAGAGGTATCTGGTGCTGAGTGAGACTTGCTCCATAGACAAAGCAGTGGAGCTTGCCCTCAAGCGTCGCGCCCCTTTAGCGTATGAACCCATCATGATCAAATGGGCCGATGGACGATGGCGGCTACTCGATATGCAAGTGTTGCTCCTAGCTCAGTCTCAGCTATTTGCGTTGGCTAAAAAAGCAGCTGATGCTGCCAACATTGCTAAAAGTGAATTCCTGGCCAACATGAGTCATGAACTACGCACTCCCCTCAATGCTATTCTCGGCTTCACCCAGGTGATGACCCGCGATGCATCACTATCCACGTCTGCCCAGCAACATGTGGGGATCATCAGTCGCTCTGGCGAGCATCTGCTGGAATTGATCGAAGACATTCTTGAAATGTCCAAAATCGAGGCGGGTAAGATGACCTTAAAGCAGAATAGCTTTGACCTGCACGAGCTGCTGGACAACCTTAAAGAGATGCTGCAACTCAAAGCCTTCTCTAAAGGTTTACAACTCATTGTTGATTGCTCCCCAGAAGTTCCTCAGTATGTGCAAACCGATGCCGGAAAGCTGCGTCAAGTCTTGATTAACCTGCTGGGAAATGCGATCAAATTTACTGGAGTGGGTAGTGTAATCCTGAGAGTAAGAGTAGGAAGTGAGAAGGAATATATCTCTACTTCCTACTCTTTAATCTTTGCAATCTCTGATACGGGACCTGGCATTGCACCAGAGGAGGTAGACAAATTGTTTACCGCCTTTGGACAAACGGAAACAGGTCGGAAATCGAACCAAGGAACTGGATTAGGTTTAGCAATCAGCCAAAAATTTGTGCGACTCATGGGAGGAAAAATTTCTGTTAGCAGCACCTTGGGCAAAGGAACGACGTTTGCGTTTGACATCCAAGTCGCTTCTGTCAACCAATCTTCAAGTCAAACAACTCAAGAAACCCGCAGAGTCATAGGGCTAGCGCCTGACCAACAGAGGTATCGCATTCTGGTGGTTGATGATCTCCCGGAAGGTCGGCTTTTGTTGGTGAGGTTGCTAGCACCCTTGGGCTTCTCTGTTCGCGAGGCCGAAGATGGTCAAGAAGCCGTTGAACTCTGGAGAAGTTACTCACCGCACCTTATTTTAATGGACATGCAAATGCCAGTCATAAATGGGTATGAAGCCACTAAACGGATCAAAGCTCATCTTAGGGGTCAGGCGACAGCGATTATTGCCTTAACTGCCAGTGCTTTTGAGGAGGAGCAAACTTTAAGCTTGTCAGCGGGTTGCAATGATTGTGTGCGTAAGCCTTTCCGGGAGGAAATGTTACTGGCAAAAATAGCTCAGCATTTAGGGGTGCGCTACCTCTACGAACCAGTGGAGAACGAAGCTGAGATCATCCAAAGTGAGTCAGCGATCGCTGGCGCAGCTCTCGATTTGCAATTGTCTCAAATGCCAAATGAGTGGGTGGAAGAACTCCGTCAGGCAGCGATTAAATGCTTAGACCATGTCATCATTCAGCTCAGCGAACAAATTCCTCCAGCTCATGCCTCTTTAGCCACTACTTTGAGAGATTGGGCAAATAATTTTCTATTCGACCGAGTTATAGATTTAATCCAACACACTCAGGATAAACATGAAGTCCACTCAAGATGACACTTTTAAGGGGAATATTCTCGTCGTTGATGATACCCCAGACAACCTACGCCTACTATCAACAATGCTAACAGAGCAAGGGTATGAAGTTGGCAAAGCGCTAAGTGGTCAAATAGCACTTAGGTCGGCGCAGGCAGCTCCTCCCGATCTAATTCTACTTGACATCAATATGCCGAATATGAATGGTTATGAAGTCTGTCAACATCTAAAAAAGAATGATCAAACAGAGGAGATTCCCGTAATTTTTATCAGCGCTCTTGATGATGTGTTTGATAAGGTCAAAGCCTTTACTGTCGGAGGGAGAGACTACATTACCAAACCGTTTCAGAGCGAAGAGGTATTAGCTCGCGTTCAGAATCAATTGAGAATTCAGGCTCTGCAAAGGGCACTGCGAACAGAACAGGCGAAGTCTGAGCGCTTGCTACTGAACATTTTGCCTAAAGCAATCGTGGAAGAGCTAAAACAGAAATCAAGTGCCACACCTAAGCAATTTGAGGAAGCAACGTTTTTGTTTGCCGATATTGTTGGCTTTGCTCCCAACTCTGGCTCTATGCCTCCCGCAGAGGTGGTTGACCTGTTAAACCAGGTGTTTTCTGCCTTTGATCGGTTAGCACAGCAGTACGATGTTGAGAAAATTAGAACCATTGGGGACTCCTATTTTGTGGCAGGAGGACTGCCCGTGGTAAGGCCAGATCACGTCGAAGCCATAGCCGAAATGGCACTAGCCATGCAGCAGGAGATGCCTCGTTTCCTCTGGCCTACTGGAGAACAGGTTCGCCTCAAAATCGGCATCAATGTTGGGGGGCCGGTCGTAGCGGCAGTGATTGGTACGAGGAAATTCGCCTATGACGTCTGGGGCGATGCTGTGAACGTTGCCTCTCGGATGGAGTCCCATGGCGAACCAGGGAGAATTCAAGTGACTGCTGCTACATACAAGCGGTTGCAAGACCAGTATCGGCTTGCGGAACGGGGTGCGATCGCGATTAAGGGTAAGGGGCAAATGATGACTTATTGGCTGATGGGAAAAGCCTAGCAATCATTGAACTTCTTGCTTTTCTACACCATTCATGCTGTTTGAGTCCAGCTTATCCCAAGAGACCTGTTGTGGTTTACCAATAGCGATGTTGTGTTGCTCCAGGGTAACGCGGACACGACGGCGAAACTCTCGACCCACACGCCACTGCTGGGCGGGCTTCGTTTTGATCCAGGCTCGGATCAGCATGCCTGTATGAGAG
>CAXUIV010000019.1:0-19212 GCA_964250875.1 uncultured bacterium | reverse complement strand
ACACTCATCGTAACCGATGACCTTCACACTCATCGTAACCGATGACCTTCACACTATAATTGAGTTTCGCCAACCAAACCAACTCTAAAGCCGTTTATCTTAAATCAATTTTAAGAATCTTAAAAAGATTTATTTTTTATTCCAGCAAGGAGGATGACCCAATGGTTCAAGAGAGAACCCTACCGCCTTTCCAGGCAGATAAATCTCAAATTACCAAAGAAGAAGGCTTGCGCTTATACGAAGATATGATACTAGGGCGCTTGTTTGAAGACAAGTGCGCCGAGATGTATTATCGGGGTAAAATGTTTGGCTTTGTTCACCTGTATAACGGTCAGGAAGCCGTTTCAACGGGCGTAATTCAAGCTATGCGTCCCGGCGAGGACTACGTTTGCAGCACGTATCGCGACCATGTTCATGCTCTTAGTGCAGGGGTGCCTGCCAAAGAGGTCATGGCAGAGTTATTTGGCAAAGAGACTGGCTGTAGCAAAGGTCGTGGCGGATCTATGCACATGTTCTCTAATGAGCATCGCTTGCTAGGAGGCTATGCCTTTATCGCTGAGGGCATTCCTGTTGCCACTGGTGCTGCTTTTCAAAGCAAATACCGGCGAGAAGCCCTGGGAGACGAAAGCGCCACTCAGGTAACGGCTTGCTTCTTTGGAGATGGTGCTACCAATAACGGTCAGTTTTTTGAATGCCTCAACATGGCGGCGTTGTGGAAATTGCCAATTCTTTACGTCGTGGAAAACAACAAGTGGGCGATCGGCATGGCCCACGAACGAGCAACATCTCAACCGGAGATCTACAAAAAAGCCAGCGTGTTTGGCATGGCTGGTGTGGAAGTAGACGGCATGGACGTTTTGGCAGTAAGGGCAGTTGCCCAGGAAGCAGTTGCCCGTGCCCGTGCTGGCGAAGGCCCAACTCTAATCGAGGCCCTGACC
This sequence comes from uncultured bacterium, assembly GCA_964250875.1. GTDB lineage: Bacteria > Cyanobacteriota > Cyanobacteriia > Cyanobacteriales > Chroococcidiopsidaceae > CAXUIV01. The sequence continues at coordinate 18,274 of CAXUIV010000019.1, read as the reverse complement.
TATCGTTTCCGGGGTCACTCTCTGGCTGACCCAGATGAAATGCGCGCCAAGGCTGAAAAGGAATTCTGGTTTGCTCGTGACCCGGTTAAAAAGTTTGCCGCTTATCTGACTGAGCAAAACTTGGCAGATCAGGAAGAAATCAAAGCGATTGAGCGTAAGATTCAGGCAGAGGTAGAAGAAGCAGTTAAGTTTGCTGAAAGTAGCCCTAATCCCGATCCCAGTGAGCTTTACCGCTTTGTGTTTGCTGAAGACGAGTAGGGACAACCCACTTGAAGTAGGGGCGACCCGGTGGGGCGACCTTACAGGTAGGAACAACAGAGCCAAATCTTGGTAGAAGTAACAGTCATGTATACGATCGCACTGCAACAACAGCAATACAAAACTTACGTCCTCTCTGACCAGACGGCTCAATCACAGCTAGAGGTCGTGCCAGAAAGAGGCGGGATCGTTACTGGCTGGCGCGTTCAGGGAAAAGAGATGCTTTACCTTGATGCTGAGCGCTTTACTAATCCTGACCTGTCAGTGCGGGGTGGCATTCCGATTTTGTTTCCCATCTGCGGCAACTTGCCAGATGACACTTACACCTCTCAAGGTCAGACCTACAAGCTCAAGCAGCACGGCTTTACTCGTGACCTACCCTGGGAAGTAACAGATCAGGTCACTCAGGACTCGGCCAGCCTTACTCTAGTTCTAAACAGTAACGACTACACCCGTTCTGTTTACCCCTTTGAGTTCCAGGTGGCGTTCACCTACGAACTTCAAGGCAATACCCTAAAAATTCAGCAGCGATACACGAACCACTCAACCGAGACGATGCCCTTTTCTACAGGTTTGCATCCCTACTTCGCGGTGTCAGACAAAACCCAACTGAAAGTTGAGATTCCATCGCAGGAGTACCAAGAAAAAGGGTCTCAAGGTCTTCATCCTTTCGGCGGTGAGTTTGACTTTAACCGAGATGAAATTGATTTTGCCTTCAAGCAGCTTAGCGATCGCTCTGCCACTGTCACAGATTCCAGTCGCCAGCTCCAGTTGAAGCTGGACTGGACAGACATTTATTCCACCTTGGTTTTCTGGACTGTGAAGGGCAAAGACTTTTACTGCCTAGAGCCTTGGAGTGCCCCGCGCAATGCACTCAATACTGGCGAACACCTGACTCATCTAAAACCGGGAGCTAGCTGTGAGACCCTAGTACAGTTAACGGTAACTTTCTCGTAGCTGTTCAACTTTCCAAAATTTGTGTCATTATAGTAAACGGTGCTTAAAGCATAATATTCTGGGTCGCTAACTCAACGGTAGAGTACTCGGCTTTTAACCGATTTGTTCCGGGTTCGAATCCCGGGCGACCCATAAAAGCGAAGAGCAGAGATAATTTCCTAAAAGTCGCAAAACATCTTAAGATTAGCGTAAGAATTAGGCTTGTCTAAAAACTAGCTGACAACAAAATTTAGGAGGAATATATATGGCGCTGGTACCGATGCGGCTGATGTTAGATCACGCGGCTGAGAACGGCTACGGCATTCCGGCTTACAACGTTAATAACATGGAGCAGATTCAAGCCATTATGCAGGCTGCCCATGAGCTAGACAGCCCTGTGATCTTGCAAGCATCTCGTGGCGCTCGTAAGTATGCTGGTGAAAACTTCCTTCGCCATCTCATTCTGGCGGCGGTAGAAACCTACCCCCATATCCCCATCGCCATGCACCAGGATCATGGTAATGGTCCAGCCACCTGCTACTCGGCAATTCGTCACGGCTTCACCAGCGTGATGATGGATGGCTCCTTGGAAGAGGATGCCAAGACACCAGCTAGCTTCGAATATAATGTCGAAGTCACTCGCAAAGTGGTAGAAGTTGCTCACGCTGTTGGCGTCAGCGTAGAAGGAGAACTAGGCTGCTTGGGTTCCTTGGAAACTGGTATGGGCGAAAAGGAAGATGGTCACGGCGCTGAAGGGACTCTATCCCATGACCAGCTGTTGACCGATCCAGACGAAGCTGTTAGCTTTGTCGAGCAGACGGGTGTGGATGCTTTAGCTGTTGCCATTGGCACCAGTCACGGTGCTTACAAGTTTACCCGCAAACCGACTGGAGAAATTTTGGCTATCAGTCGGATTGAGGAAATTCACCGTCGTCTGCCTAACACTCACCTGGTAATGCATGGTTCTTCTTCTGTACCAGAGGATTTACTCGCTATCATCAACCAGAACGGTGGTCAGATTCCAGAAACCTACGGCGTACCTGTTGAAGAAATTCAAAAAGGCATCAAGAGCGGTGTCCGTAAGGTCAACATCGATACCGACAACCGTTTGGCGATCACAGCTGCCGTTCGTGAAGCTCTCATGAAAGACCCGAAGGAATTCGACCCTCGCCACTTCCTCAAGCCCTCAATCAAGTACATGCAGAAGGTTTGTGGCGATCGCTATCAGCAATTTGGTTCTGCTGGTCAAGGTAGCAAAATCAAGCAAATGACTTTGGACGAATTTGCTGCTAAGTATGCCAAGGGAGAACTGACTGCCCAGATCAAGAAAGCTGTAACAGTCTAGTTGTTTGTAGTTGGTTGTATTTACAAACAACTAATAACTAACAACAAAATCTTCTATTTTAGTCGGGTAGCTCTTTAGCTACCTGTTTTTTTTCCATAACACAAGCCGGATTGGTGGTTGATGGCGGCGGGATCAGAGCAACGACGTGAGGTACCGGACGAGGTACGTAGTTTACTAAGGATTCACCTTGGTAAGCTAGCGAGGTACTGCCACCCGAATCCAGCATCACAGCGTCCCGGAATCCCGCTTTAGCTAGTGCGACTCCTAGGGCAACAGAGCCAATCGGTTGTTTCGTAACGCCGATCATGGGCTGTCCGGCTTGGTTAATTCCCCAAAAAGCCCGATGGCGCACTGCATTGAAATCGAATAGTTTGCCAAAGGTGACGGCTGACTGTGGTTGACCGTTTTTCACCAGCCAAGCAGCGGCAATAAAGGCATCGGTGACCTGCGGCATCTCAGCCTGTATTCCTGCTAGGGTATTGTGCTTTGTGGGGTCGAAGGGAGTAAACATGACTTCTTCTGGACTCATTAACACAAGGGGACGTCCAGCGGATTTCAGGTTCTCACCCGCTTCGCCAGGAGTGAAGCGGTTGTCACTCTGGCTCAAAACTGGCCCAATCATGACATTGGAATCCAAATATTTCATTGAGAAAAAGCCGCCGTCTACGGCAGCCACTGCTGGGGTACCAGCTAGAATTTCTGGGACTTGATAGCGGCTTTTAGCGTGAATAGTCACAGGTCTACCACCAGCAATCAGGACAAGGGGAGTCTTATTGATCGTGATCTCAGTCCGTTCGACAGCAGATGTAAAGTCAAAGCCGTCATTCCAACTGGGCAGTTTCGGTCCCCCCCATGCTTGCGCGATCGCCTGCTCCAAATTGAGCTGATTCACTCGTTCCACAGCGAGCAAACTCTCTGACTGACCAGCAAAACGCTCATCCAAATCATTCATCGTTAGAGCTGCTTGGTAGCCAGCCGTCTGGACTGAATTCGCTACTCTAGCATCATACTTACCCTCTGGATAAGCGAAGTAACGGACGGAAATACCCAGCTTAGCTTCCAAGATGCGTTTGGACTCTACGACTTCGGTTTGCAGCTTGTCATCCGACAACTGTCGCAAATCCGGTGAATGGGTGACGCCTTGAGAGGCAATGGTCACTAGTGGGTTTGCTGCCATTTGCCGCAATTCTTTCCAGGTTAAATGAGATTTAACAGCATGCTCGACACTGTCTGTATCGATTGAGAAAACGGCTGGATAGCTATACTTCTGCAATAGTAAATACACATACTGATAGTGACCGCTGTAGCCGTCATCAAAACTGAGTAAAATTGGCTTTGCTGGCAGCGGTAAACCTGTTCGCAAATGGCTAATCAGCCGATCGAGACTGATTGGAGTTAAGCCCTTTGCCTGAATTCGTTGCAAATGACTTTCTAACTCTTCAGGAGTGACATCCGAAGGTGCTTGTTTTTGCAGCACGATATCGTGATAGGTGATCACTGGCACTCTTGCCAGTCTTGCCTGTTCATGAATCTGAGGCCAAGGGCTGGGATACAGGGACGCAACGACCAGTGGTCCAAGTCTCTCAATCAGCGTCTTCATACTCATCTCTGGCTGGTTTGCCCAATCTGCAATCTGGACAAAACGACCTGCTAAGCTGTCAATTTGAGCGGGTGCTGTATGCTTGCAATCAGTTCCAGGCCCAGGTGTTGTGCTGGGAAACTGTGTTTCGGGAAATTCAGAACCTTGGCTTGTACTAGGGGATTGAGCCAAAGTTAACGCTGACACTAAGAAAGTGGGAATGAGGAAGTAGAGGAATATCATGGCACCTTCATGAATTCGGTCTTTTCAGGATTTACAATCCCTAAAACACGCGGTGTTGTAGAGAGGGCATCTGACGCCGAATTTGTTCAAGCCGAACTGGGTTAATTTCAGCGATCGCCACTCCGGGTGCATCACCAGCATCTGCTAAAACGACGCCCCAAGGATCGACAATCATCGCATGCCCATGAGTTTGGCGTTGAGCATAGTGCAGTCCAGTCTGGGCAGGAGCAATCACGTAGCAGGTGTTCTCGATCGCTCTAGCTTGAATTAACACCTGCCAGTGGTCTCTGCCAGTGTAGGCAGTGAAGGCAGCTGGGATAAACAGGACGTCTGCTCCCTGATGGGCTAGATGGCGGTACAGTTCTGGAAAGCGGATGTCGTAACATACCGATAGACCCAAATTACCCAGGTCTTTAGAATGATGGACTGGGGGCAAGTGGGTGCCTGCCATCACGGTGCTGGATTCTTGATAGGTATTGCCATCCGGCACGTTGACATCAAACAGATGGACTTTCAAGTACCGAGCAAGCTCTTGACCATCGGGGTTGATTAGTAGAGCAGTGTTATAAACTTTGCCACTGTCTACCGGGACTGGAAACCCACCACCCAAGATTGTTACCTGGAAGCGCTGAGCCATTTTAATCAAGAACTTCTCTGTTTTTAGGGCGATCATGTCTGCCTGGGCGAGTTTTTCTTTCTCTAAGCCTAAGAAGGAAAAATTTTCTGGTAGAGTCACGAGTTCGGCACCTTGATGCACAGCAAGGTCTATTAGGTCTTCTGCCTGAAGCAAGTTTTCTTCCAAGTTGGGCAGGCTAGTCATTTGAATGGCGGCAGCGAGATAAGACTTCATACAATGACGTCGTGGGCATAGGGCAGGGGGCATGGAGCCTGACGCAGCTAAAAATTATGGTTGAGGCCGCGACTGGTATAAGTATAAGTATGGTCTTATTCGCTTGTATAGGGTAGCTGTGGATTCTTCTGTTCTAGTTAAAACCTTCGTCGCGGTATTTGTCTTAGCAGATGCCCTAGGCAATGCACCACTGTTTCTGGTTCTGACAAAGGGCATGGAACCAGAGCAAAGAAACGGTGTAGTGGACCGCGCTAGTATTGTGGCAACGGCAGTGCTGCTAGTGTTTGCTTTTGCGGGCAAGCCGCTGCTGAATTACTTGGAGATTAGCATCGGGTCTTTGCGCGTCGCTGGTGGGCTACTCCTGCTGTTAATCGCCCTACGCATGCTACAGGGAGAACTGGAGACACCAGTTGTAGAACAGCAGCGTGATGTAGCGATTACTCCACTAGCTTTGCCTCTGCTGGCTGGGCCAGGAACACTGACTACAGTGATGCTGTTGATGTCTGAATCTCCTGATGCTCACTTAAGTATAGTGGTAGGTATTGTGGCGGCTATGTTTGTAACCTGGTTCATTGTGCGTCAGTCAGCCCGCGTTGATCGCTGGATTGGGGCAGAGGGCGCGATTATTATCACTCAACTCTTGGGTTTTCTCTTGGCGGCGCTGGCGGTAGAGATTGGTAGTGCTGGAATTCGTGAATTGTTTTTGACTTAAACGAACCGCAGAGAGCGAGTTTCCGGTGAGGCTCTGCCTCCCGGAAAACTCGCGGTGGACGCAGAGGTCGCAGAGATTGATTTTTTGCGCCTCTGCGTCTTTGCGAGAGAAATCTTATTCTTTTCTGCACCCGCGATTACCATGCCAGCTTCCACCCATGTTCTTCAAACCCTGAAGCAAGGACTGATCGTATCCTGCCAAGCTCCTATTGACTCACCGCTGCATGAGCCGACGGTGATCGCCGCAATGGCGCAAGCAGCCGTAAATCAGGGAGCAGACGGGGTACGAATTGATACTCCAGCTCACGTCAGTGCAGTCCGTCAGCGAGTGAAGGTGCCGCTGATTGGTCTATGGAAGCAAACTCCGCCTGGATATGAAGTCTACATCACTCCTCAGTTACACCATGCTGCCGCGATCGCGCAGGCTGGGGCAGATATAATTGCCATTGACGCTACTCTCAGGAACCGCCCTGATGGTGATGTTGCCACTCTGATCAGGCAAATTCATGACGAATTGGGTAAGCTGGTGATGGCAGACGTAGACACAATAGAGTCCGCGATCGCCGCAGAGGCAGCTGGTGCAGATCTGATTGCAACCACCCTTTACGGCTACACTGCTCAAACTAACCGCCTCTCTCCTCCCGGCTTTGACCTCCTCACGCAGATCGTAAAACTAGGTGTTCCAGCAATCTGTGAAGGCGGTATTTCTTCACCCCAAATGGCTCGCCACGCTCTGGAATTGGGAGCATACGCTGTAGTGGTTGGTACTGCCATCACTGGAATCGACCACCAAGTCAAAATTTATAGATCAGCAACACGGTAGATTGCCCCTACGCCTGCCGTTTTAGGATGATCATTTCATTACCCACTACAGGGCTACGAGCCAGTAACTTCCCTTGAAGGTCAGTCAGTTCTAGCTGGCTGAAGTCAAACTGTTTAGCTTGGTTTAGCATCTCACTTGCTAATTTGTTCTGTTGGGATTGTTCGATGTTGTACCAATCTTCACTAACTTTGACGGTTAGGCGGCTGCCTGGAAAGTTGGCTTGAATTGACTGGATCAGACCGTCAGCGTACTTGTTGGTGATTTCAGCTACTTGAGCTTGAATACTGGCAATCAGGTTTTGCTCTGGCGTTAATTCTACAGTTGGTGTTGGCGTTGGTGTTGGGGCTATTTCTGGAGCTATTTCTGGGGCTGGTGGTGTAACCTCAATTGGTTCTGGTGCTGCTGGTGCTGTTAATTCGGCTGGAGTCGAGATGTTCGCGGGAGGCGTTGGCGCTGAGGGAGGTGCGGTTGCCACAGCGGTAGGCTTCCCAGGCGAGAGGGCTGATATTGTCAAAACCAAAATAGCGGCAATTCCTGCGATCGCTCCAGTTAAAGCTGTATTCGATAGTTGGTTTAATTTTTCTGGCAACAGGGCGCGGATTGTACCTAAGACAGCACTCCAAACCGACTGAATTGTGTTCCACGGCTGGCGAGTTGCAGATGGAGGTAGCGTACTTGCTGGCGGTGCCTCCAGTTTCACGAGTACCCCTTCTAATGCCCGAATTGTCCCCCGTAGAGCTTTGATACTCTGATTTCTTAGGATTGACTGGACCTGACTCCCGGTTGTTTGAGTGGCTTTAACTCCCTTTTTCATAGGAGTTTTTGCCTGTATCGGTTCAGGGGGCGTCTGTGGCTGTGACGACTGCTCCTGTGACATGATGGAACCTCCCTATGGCAGATAATTTAAGCTCAAATGCGGTAAATTTTAACAGGCACTTCCTGTCAGCCCTAATTTATCACTCCAAGCTTAGTGCCGTTACATTTATCAAATAGGACTTGCTGTCATTAGGTAATTTATGAGCTTTAATCGCCGTCGGTTTCTTGTTTTAACTAGCCTCAGCGGTATTGTTCTAGCATTTCTGGGAAGAAGACTTGCAGGTCAATCTGAGACACGGGTAGGAGCAACGCCTGCACCGCTGGCATCTAGTGCAATATCAACAACGTCTGCAACTCCAGAAGCAACAGCCCAGGGAGAGGCATTAATGCGTTTTGTCTCTGTAGCAGACACAGGAACAGGAACCAGCACTCAGTATGCCGTGGCCAAAGCGATGACCCAATATCATGGCCAAAATCCATTTGATACGATAGTCCTAGCGGGAGACAACATCTACAACGATGGCGAAATCGAAAAAATTGGTGCGGTATTTGAGCGTCCCTATAAATCCTTGCTAGAGCAGGGCGTGAAATTTCATGCCTGTCTGGGTAATCACGATATTCGCACAGCCAATGGCGAACACCAACTGAGTTATGCAGGCTTCAACATGCAGGGACGACATTATACATTTCGTCGTGGACCTGTGCAGTTTTTTGCTCTAGACACGAATGTCAATGCTGACTGGAAAACTCAGCTGCCTTGGTTAGAGGAAGAATTAAGCCGCAGTGATGCTCCTTGGAAAGTGGTGTTTGGTCATCACCCCGTATACTCATCAGGTTTGTATGGTACAAATGACGCTTTTGTCAAGACCCTGACGCCACTGTTTCAAAAGTATCGCGTCCAGCTGTACATCAATGGTCACGACCACAGCTATGAGCGCACTCAGGCGATTAAAGGCACAACCTATCTCATTTGTGGGGCTGGTGCCGGAACTCGCCCAGTGTTTCGCTCATCATGGACTGCATATTCTGTCAGCCAACTCAGTTTTGCGGCGTTTGAAGTGTACAGCGATCACATGCTTGTCAGCGGCATCGACACCGATAACAGGGTTTTCGACCAGGGCGTCATTCACTTGCAGCCAGTCTAGATCTTAAGATCGTCTGACATCTCAATGATGGCGCGAAGCACTGGCTTCATCAGTGGAGCATCCATATCTTCAAACTCCTTGTAGAACCAGCGGTTAGCAAGTCTTGCTACCCGTACCGTGATTTTGTAACGATTGGGTGCCGCGCTCAGCAATTCTTCAGTCTGGTAGTTAATCTTGGTAGAGTCTAACTTAGAATATTTCATTGAGGGTTCCTGATTAGAGTTGGTGGCGTAGTAACTTCAAGGTGCTGTTAGGAATATGAGATTCTAAGCAACAGCTGGGAAAAGTGGTTCTTGCCGCTCGCCCACAAGCACGATTGTTTTGCCGTCATCGTCTACATCGACAACAACCTTGTCTCCATCTTTGACGCGGCTACTGAGGAGTTCCTCTGCAAGACAGTCTTCTAGCAAGCGCGTAATTGCTCGACGCAAAGGACGCGCTCCATAGCTGGGGCTATAGCCTTCCTCTACGAGACGGTCATTAAACCGTTCAGTGACTTCCAGAGTGATGCCTTTCTCAGCTAGCCGCTCATAGACTTCGCGCAGTAGGATGGCGGAAATTTGTTTGATTTCATCCTTGGTGAGTTGCTGAAAGACAATAATTTCATCAATTCGGTTGAGGAACTCTGGGCGGAAAAACTGCTTGAGTTCTTCATTCACAAGGGCACAGATGCTAGCATACTGACGCTCGGCTCGGTTCTCAAAAACGGAGAAGCCAAGGGCACCGCCACCTTTTTCAATCACTTGAGAACCGATGTTTGATGTCATAATCAACAGGGCGTTTTTGAAATCTACAACGCGACCTTTACTATCGGTCAAATGACCATCTTCTAGAACTTGTAGCAGCATGTTTGACACATCAGGGTGTGCTTTTTCAATTTCGTCCAACAGCACTACTGTGTGAGGCCGACGGCGGATTGCTTCTGTCAGCTGTCCTCCCTCTGAGTAACCAACATAACCGGGCGGGGAACCGATCAGCTTGGAGACAGTGTGACGCTCCATGTATTCGGACATATCCAGCCGCAACATGGCTGATTCAGATCCAAAGCAGTAAAAAGCCAGCGCTTTGGCAAGTTCTGTCTTACCTACCCCAGTAGGGCCAGAGAAGATAAAGCTGGCGATCGGGCGGTTAGGGTCCCCGATACCCACTCGAGCGCGACGCATTGCCCGCGAAATGGCTTTAACGGCTTGTTCTTGGCCAATCAGCCGCTGGTGGATCGTATCTTCCATCTGTAGCAACTGCTGAGACTCAGATTGGGTTAGTTTGCTGACTGGTACTCCCGTCCATGCGGCCACGATGTCAGCAATGTCTTCTTCATCGACTACAGGCGAAAAGTTATGTTGTGTTCCATCGGTTTCTTGGTCCGTCTGGAACTGTGCCTGAATATCCAGTTCGCGGTTCCGCATCGCTCTGGCTTGGTCAAACTTTTGCTCTCGGACAGCATTGTCTTTGTCGCTTAGAACTTGACGCAGCTCTTTCTGTAACGGCTTGGCAGCAGCAGGCATTTTAGAGTTAATGATTCGCACTCTTGAACCCGCTTCATCAATCAGGTCTATGGCTTTATCGGGCAGGAAACGGTCTGAGATGTAGCGGTCTGAGAGCGTGGCTGCTGCTTCTAGGGCCAAGTCTGAAATATTGAGTTTGTGGTATCGTTCGTAGCGAGAGCGCAAACCATGCAGGATCTCAATAGTCTCCTCAACGCTGGGTTGGTTTACCATCACAGGCTGGAAACGACGTTCCAGAGCTGCGTCTCGCTCAATATACTTACGGTAGTCATCCAGAGTAGTCGCACCAATACATTGAAGTTCGCCCCGCGCCAATGCAGGTTTCAGCATGTTGGCGGCATCCATAGCACCTTCTGCTGCCCCAGCTCCGACCAAGGTGTGAACCTCGTCAATCACCAGAATTACATCCTTTGCTGCTCGGATCTCCTCCACAATCTGTTTGAGGCGCTCTTCAAACTCGCCGCGGTACTTTGTGCCTGCGATCAAAGATCCCAACTCCAGAGTGAGGACTCGTTTACCTTCAAGGACGGCGGGGACATCATTGTTGATGATGCGCTGGGCTAGCCCTTCGGCGATCGCCGTTTTTCCTACTCCTGGTTCCCCAATCAGGATGGGGTTGTTTTTGGTACGACGCCCCAGGATTTGAATCATACGTTCAACTTCCTGGTGACGACCGATAACTGGATCAAGTTTGCCTTCAGCTGCTAACTGCGTCAAATCGGTGCCAAATTTGTCAAGGTTTACAGTCTTTTTGCGGCTCTGACTGCTATTAGCTCCAGGTATTGCCCTTTCAGATAGCATCCCAGTCACTTGAGTGCGGACCGCTTCAAGGTCAACCCCCAGGTTTTCCAACACTCTGGCTGCCACACCTTCCCCATCCCGGCTTAAACCCAAAAGCAAATGTTCAGTGTCAATGTATTCGTGATTAAAAGAGCGGGCTGCTTCTAGAGACAGTTCCAGAATGCGCCGACTTCTTGGGGTGAACGGAATCTCACCCCCAACAAAGCCAGAACCCCGACCAATAACTTTTTCAACTTCAGCACGCGTTGCTCGGAGACTAACGCCCATGGATTTAAGGACTTTGGCGGCGATGCCGGTCTCCTCTCTGATTAGACCCAAAAGGATTTGCTCTGTACCTACAAAACTGTGTCCAAGATGGCGTGCTTCCTCTTGTGATAGCAGAATCACCCTCATAGCTTTTTCTGTAAAGCGGTCAAACATGGTGTGTGTCCATTGCTAGAATTTAATTAAATTAGGTCTAAATAAACCAAAGATGGCGTCTAAAATAGTGCTTTGGAAAAGCAGTTTAGGCCACTTTACCTGTAGTTTGAGCCAACACCTTGGCTGCTGGTAAAGTGATTTAAATGGATTAATCGTCAATCGATCTTCAGTGATGACTTTTGCCAGTCCGTTTTGCGCTGTGCGAATTCGCGTTTGGCGATCATAGCAGGCAATGATGAGGTTATTGCTTTGAACTACCGTTTAAATTTTCGTTGCTACTCGTCCTCATCGGCAAGGAGTCAGCTGTATTTAGAAATCAACAGGCTGCATGCACCAGCAAAAAACGCCGACATTTATCTAGAGCGTGCCTACCTGTAACCGATGTCACCGGGTGATCGAATGGATGAGCTGCAATTATTATTTGCCTACATGACTGTTTTAGCGCTTTACGTACAGTATTACACAAGTTAGACCGATGGCTTAATCACAAAGCCATTTCCTTACAGTTGGAATTGTTTTTACAGAAGAAATTCGTAATTCAAATAGAATTGCTACATCCACGCTATTAGATAGATGACTTCGCAGCTCGGTTATGTAATTGTGGTGACACAGGTAGCATATTGTTGTACGTCACCTGTGTCACCCAACTTCCACAAAAGTCATCTTTTGACATCAGGACTAGGTGCCGAATCCTCCTCCTTGTGACGATAGTTGCTTTTTCTTTAAGCACTTCAACGAGGATTCATCAGCTATATGTCCGCCAACTCTAGCATGTCAAAAAACCTGCTGCTTGCAGCTCTACCAGAAGAGGAGTACCAACGTCTTGCTCCTCATCTAGAGCTTGTTTCGCTTCAGGTCCGTCAAGTCATTCATGAATCATTAGGACCGATTGCACACGTCTATTTTCCCCACGAAGCAATGATTTCCATAGTTAATATCATGGAAGATGGTTCAACCGTTGAAGTCGGCTTGGTGGGTCGGGAAGGAATGGCGGGGATCCCAACTATTTTGGGTGGGAACATCTCGCTCAACCAGACGTTTGTCCAGATTGCCGACGGTGCCACGCGGCTGCGGGCAGATATCCTGAAGACCGAGCTTGATCGGGGTGGTGAATTACAAAAACTGCTGCTGCGCTATTGTCAAGCGCTACTCTGCCAAGCTTCACAATCAGCGGCCTGCAACCGATTCCATACGATTGAAGAGCGACTCGCCCGCTGGATGCTGTCGGTCTCAGACTGTATAAACTCGGACGAGTTTCTGCTGACTCAAGAATTTATTGCTCAGATGCTGGGTGTACGACGGTCTGGCGTCACGGTAGCTGCTAATATCCTGTCACAAGCCGGAATGCTCCACTACAGTCGCGGTCGTGTCACCATAGTGAATCGGGAGGTTTTAGAAGCAACCACTTGTGAATGCTACAAGACAATTAAGGGCGAGTTTAAACGGTTACTAATCGATTGGCCTACGAGTGACGGCTGAGGGATAAGCTGCTCCCTATTAATTCGCTGACTAGCTGTTGGCTAGCAAATGCCCCACTTCCTTTCTGAAATCTACGGGAAACTTCGCCAGCTCCTTTAAAACCTCATGCCGGTTGGCATATGTTTTTAACCATCTGGCCCAGCTTTTAGCCTTTAAAGTCCGATCTGCTGGTGAAAGAATAGCCAGAGTAGCGGCGATACTTTCCGCTGAAAAGCTGCACCCTGCGGCTTTAAGCTCTGCACAATTGGTTTGGTATTCTTGCCACGTATATGCCATCAACCTAAGTCTCCTTGACCTTGCTCATTCAATCTATATAAGTTTGATAGTGTACCGACCGAGGGCATCATTCACGCCCTTGCTGCTTTGAGAGTGTCTTCAAGACTTGTAAGACGCTTGAGTGAAAGCTCAATATACCTCTCATCCGCTTCGCACCCAATGAAATGGCGTCCCAATGCTAGAGCCGTAACTCCAGCTGTAGATGAGCCAGAGAACGGGTCAAAAACCAAGTCACCCGGATTGGTGCTTGCTCGCAAACAGCGGGCGACAAGTTGAACGGGTTTCTGAGTTGGGTGCTTGCCGTAACGTTTCTCTTCGTGACTAGGAACAGCCATTCTCCACACATTCTTCATTTGCTTGTCGCCGTTCTCGGATTTCATGTCTTCGTAGTTGAACGTGTAGCGATCCTTACCTTTTTGCGCTTTGGTTGCCCATAATATTAATTCTGTTGAGTGAGTAAAGCATCGGCAGCCTAGGTTGGGTGGTGGAGCCGGTTTCTCCCAGATGATGTCATTGAGGATCCGAAAGCCCAGCTGCTGCATGGCAAATCCAACTGATGGATAAACGTGTAAAGTCCCAGTTACCCAGATAGTACCAGTAGGCTTAAGGAGCCGGTAGCAAGCAGCGAGCCATGCTCTGTTGAACTCGTGGTCCATATCGACTCCACGACTGCGGTCCCACTCACCCTTGTTCACCTTGACCATGTGACCGCTGACGCAGGTGATGCCGTCGTTGGAAAGATTGTAGGGCGGATCAGTCCAAATACAGTCCACTGTTTCAGCAGGCAGCGATGCCATCAACTCCAAGCTGTCGCCGTGGTAAAGACGGGACAAATCATCTGACTGCCAAGCTATACGTGTCTTTCCTTGTTCAAGCTGCATGAATCCCTTCTTGAATCACCGCTTCAACATGATCGGTTATATTGATACTCATCAGAGGCAACTTCATTGTGGCTCAAGGCGTAGCACAGCCATAAATGCTTCCTGAGGTACGTCCACCGTACCGACTGACTTCATCCGCTTTTTACCTTTAGCCTGCTTCTGGAGCAGTTTTTTCTTCCGGCTGATATCACCACCGTAACACTTGGCAAGCACATCTTTCCTCAAGGCGGGAATGTGTTCGCTCGCAATGACTTTACTGCCAATTGTTGCTTGGATTGGTACTTTGAATTGATGACGCGGAATTAACTCCTTAAGTTTTTCCGTCAGTGCCCGCCCTACAGCATAAGCCTTGTCTCGGTGAACAATCATTGCCAAAGAATCAACCGGGTCATTATTAATGAGAATATCCAGGCGGACAAGATGATTCTCGCAGTAGCCAATTACGTGGTATTCCATACTAGCGTAGCCACGCGATCTAGACTTCATCTGGTCGAAGAAGTCAGTTACGACTTCTGCCAATGGCAATTCATACGTTAGGGTGGTCCGACCCTGGGCGAGGTACTTCATATCCTTAAAGACACCACGCCGATTTTGGCACAGCTCCATCAGAGTGCCAACATATGTTTCTGGCGTGATCATGTCCACTTTGACATAAGGCTCTTCAATTTTTTCCCGTTCGTTAGGACCAGGTAGGGTACTGGGGTTGTCAATATACAGTACCTCCCCCTTGACAGTTGTCACCCGATAGACTACTGATGGAGCAGTGGTGATTAAATCCAGGTCATACTCTCTTTCCAGACGCTCCTGCACAATTTCCATGTGCAGCAGTCCTAAGAACCCGCAGCGGAAGCCAAATCCCATAGCGCTGGAGGTCTCTGGTTCATAATGCAGTGCAGCATCGTTCAGCTTCAGCTTTTCTAGAGCTTCCCGCAAATCTTCAAACTGGTCTGCATCAATCGGAAACAAGCCGCAAAACACCATTGGCTTAGCTTCAGTGTAGCCCGGTAGGGGTGCTGCGGCCCGTGCGTTAGCCAAGGTAATCGTATCGCCAACTCGCGCATCAGCCACAGCCTTAATCGACGCGGCTACGTAGCCCACTTCCCCAGCATGAAGCTGCTCAACCTGCTTTTGAGTTGGGGATAAGACTCCGAGTTCGTCAATGTCAAATTCTTTACCAGAGGCCATTAGACGGATGCGATCGCCCTTTTTGAGCGCGCCATCCATCACCCGGAAGTAGACAATAACACCCCGATAACTGTCGTAGTAGCTATCAAAGATCAACGCTCTAAGCGGTTCGCTAACGGTATCTTGTGGTGGCGGCACTCGCTGTACGATCGCCTCTAGGATCTGATCGATGCCAATTCCCTCTTTTGCCGACGCCAGAATCGCCCCACTACAGTCCAACCCAATGATTTCTTCAATTTCACCAGCCACCCGTTCTGGTTCTGCCCCTGGTAAATCAATTTTGTTTAATACGGGGATAATTTCTAGATTGTTTTCTAGAGCCAGGTAGACGTTCGCTAGGGTTTGCGCTTCCACACCTTGTGAAGCATCAACTACCAATAGAGCGCCTTCGCAAGCAGCAAGAGAGCGCGATACCTCGTAGGAGAAGTCCACATGACCGGGCGTATCAATGAGATTTAGAACGTACATCTGGCCATCTTTGGCCTGATAGTTCATCCGCGCTGCTTGCAACTTAATAGTGATGCCGCGCTCTCGTTCCAAGTCCATGTTGTCGAGAAACTGTTCCTTCATCTGCCGCTCATCCACCGTACCAGTTGTCTGTAGCAAGCGGTCGGCAAGGGTAGATTTCCCGTGATCGATGTGAGCAATGATGGAGAAATTGCGAATGCGAGAGACGGGAGCGTCAGTCATACTTTTCTATTAGGCAGCAACCAAGCTTTGGACATCAGGGCACTTAACACATTTTAATACCTTCTCGCCGAACAATCAGGACATTAAGTATTGCCGCGCAAACATCCTAATTAGGGGAAGGGAGAGGCAAGCAAGACCTATGTACCTCCGAGATAGGCGGGCAACTCACCGAATTGCTCCTAGCCGAATTGCTCTCACAGGGGTGTACTACCTTAATATGGAAGCGTTGTAGATTTAAGTGTAGATTTACAATCTTCTCTGCCTTATCCCGGCATTGTTCGCTCAAAAGCGTACAATAGATGTCAGTGTGGGTAATTTCTCAGTCCTAAAAGCTGAGGCTATTGTCTCAAAGGTGACTTGACCGACGGGCCTCACTCAGGCTGGAAGAGGCTAGAAGTGACCTAACTCTAGCTTAGAATAACATCTACGGTAACAGTGTATTTGATCCATGGAAGAAAAATTTGTTGATTCGGTCACTTACCCAGACAAAGTGGAGATTTCTATCCACCTAGATTCTGAACTCTTAGATCAAATTCAGCACCTGACAAATAACCCTAGCAAAGTTATTGAGGTAGCCATTCGGCAATGGCTACGGGGTGAGACGCAACGGGATGATGAACTTACCCGCACTCTCCAACGGACGCCAGTACCGCCTCGCGGAGAGTGGAACGATTAGGTGAGCGTAGACTGGGGTACAGGGTGCTAGGTAGTAGGTGCAATTTTAAAAGGTGAAGTTTTCAGCCGGGAACACCAAATTCAAAGCCTTGAAGTCACTAAATTTTATGCCAGACTCTAAGCAGCTGTTTCTACAGCTCATGTACCTTGCCGTTTGTCTATCTGCTGCGAGTAATGATTGTCCCTGCTAATTCCCAACTGTCGTCTGCTAACAATTTAAATGGGATTGCCAACCCTGATGTTTCACTACCCGCATTAGGAGCTGAGCTAGCCTTTACACAGGATATAAACGGTCGTTATTTGTCTTTCTACTGGCAGCAAGCTGAGTTGCTGGGTTTGGCACCTGAACAGCTTGTGGAACATCAACCTCTAGATGAGACGTTTGGTCCTGTAGAGATGACGCCCTATTTGGATCGAGTGCAGCGAATTCTTCAGAATCTCGTTCCAGAACGGTGTCAGTGCTGGTTTCGCCATGGGCAACAGCTATTAGCGTTTGACCTGACCATTAATCCCATCCTACCACTAGTTGGCAGCGCAAATATAGTTTTGGTAATGGGACAACAGATTGAGTCCCACAACGGATTAACATCCATTGGGAGAAAAGAAGATGCGGCTCTGGTAGCACTTCGGTCAGAGCAGTACAAAAAATTACTCACCCAAATGGCAAGAAATATTCGGCGGACGCTGGACTTAAACACCATTTGGCAGCAGACGGTTGACAGTCTGGGAGAAACGCTAGGGGTAAGCCGCTGCATCATCTACGCTTACAAACGTCCCAGTCCGAAAGTGCAGGTAGTCGCCGAGTACCGTGTTTCGTCAGTTAGCTCAATGCTGGGTTTAGAAATAGCGGTAGCGAACCAGCCTTACTTGTGTCAGGCGGTGGCCATCCCAGAGCCTGTGGTAGTTGAGCAACTCCAGCCATCTGAGTTCCAGCAGCGCTCGGTTCTTGTAGTGGCAACCTGCTATCAAGATCAGCCCAATGGCCTGATCAGCCTCCAGCAGTGCGATCGCCATCGCCAGTGGACAGCAGCTGAAATTGAACTCGTCCGCGAGTTGGCAGACCAGGTGGGAACAGCGATCGCCCACGCCACCCTATACAAACAGCTAGAAGAAGCCCGTCAGCAAGCAGAGGATGCATCTCGGCTTAAAAGCCAGTTTCTGGCCAACACCTCCCACGAAATCCGCACTCCTCTCAACGGGATGATTGGGTTCCTCAAGCTAATTTTGGAGGGAATGGCAGACGACCCAGAGGAACAGCAGGAATTTATCCAAGAAGCTTACCGTTCTGCTTTACACCTACTCAACATCATGAACGATATCTTGGATATCGCTAAAGTTGAAGCAGGTAAGATGGAGCTGGAACTAGCACCAGTCAGGCTAGATGAGCTATTTAGCGATGTGGAAAATTTTACTGGCACTCAGGCCAAGCAGAAGAATTTAAGCCTACGCACTCAGTTACCCGCCACCTCTGACGAAATTGTCGTATTTGGCAACTACCAGCGGCTGCTACAGGTCATGCTGAACCTAGTGGGCAATGCCATTAAGTTCACTCATGAAGGTGGCGTCACGATTATCGCTGATGTCGTTCGCAAAAAGGTAGTGTTTCAGAACCAGGAATTTCCTGGTACGATCAGAGTCCGCGTGGCAGATACTGGC
>CAXUIV010000018.1:0-19975 GCA_964250875.1 uncultured bacterium | reverse complement strand
TTCACCGAACCTTCACAGGCAGCGGCAGGAAGCCCGTAATCATACGTGGGGTGGGAAAAACGCTGTGCCGCCGCCTTGTTGTTTGCTGTTGGTTATTAGTCGTTGGCATTTACTAACAGCTAGCAACAACCAACAAACAACAGAGTCAAGCAAACTCGTAACGGTTTTTACCTAGCTCCTTGGCACGAAACATTGCAGTATCGGCCTGTTTAATCAGGACATCCGGAGAATCACTGTGAATCGGGTAAACACTGATACCAATGCTAGCGGTAACAGAGGCAGGCCGTTCCTCCAGAATAAACACCTCTGTAATTGTTGCTAAAATTTTCTCTGCGACAGTTGCAGCTACTTGTACTTTCGGAACACTAGTCAGGATAATGGTGAACTCATCGCCGCCCAAGCGTGAGACAATGTCGCCGCCGCGCAAGCAGCCGTTCAGTCGTTGGGCAACGGCTTGCAGTAGGCGATCGCCATTGTCGTGTCCTAAGGTATCATTCACCTGCTTGAAGCCGTCTAGATCAATAAACAGGAGTGCTACTAATGCGTTATTGCTCCTAGCCCGTTCCAGAGAATGGCTCAGGTGTTGGTAGAATAATTGCCGATTGGGTAGACCTGTCAGAGAGTCGTGATGGGCAAGATGACGCAAACGGTCTTCTGAGAGTCTGAGTTCAGTGTTAGAGCGCAACAGTTCAGCAGCATTGCGCCTGAGTTCTGCTTCAAGTCGCTTACGCTCAGTCACATCACGAATAACTCCAACTAAAAAGGCGTTGCCCGCTGCGTCTTTGTGGAGCGATCGCTTAGTGGCAATCAAATGGGTTGTGCCTTTAGCGTCGGTGAATTCCTCTTCATTCTCTATTGCTGTACCGTAATGGAAAACAAACTCATCTTGCTGCCGAAAAATATCTACTTCATGTTTAGGGAGAAAGTCGTAGTCCAGCTTTTCAATCAACTTTCCTACCGGGTAGCCGATGAACTGACAGTAGGCTTCATTGAGAACCACCCACTTATGCTCTTCGTTTTTGACAAAAACTGGATCAGGGATGGTGTTAATAATTCGATGCAAAAATTCTTTGGAGCGTTTCAACTCTTGCTGCAAGTGAGCCAAGTAGGTAGTAACGACAGCACCTGACCCACATAGGGTAAGCAGGGATGGCACAAGCGGTAGCCACCAGCCACTGATGATCAAAGCGAGGTATGAGCTGCCAATCAAGCTAGAGGCAGCAAGCAAAATACTGAGGGCTGAACGGTTAGGGCGCTGTAGTCGCCAACTGAGGATTGCTCCCACCCAAGCCCAGGCAAAAATCCATAAATCTTCTGTGAGGTGCGACCACGTTTGAATCAGCGGACGTCCTGAAGTTGCGGCACTAAGAATCTGACTGACAAAGTTGGCGTGTAGCTCGACACCGGCAGTCGGCTGAGCTGTTTTCCTCCTGATCAAACTGCCGCTGTAAGAGGTGTAGAAAAAATCGTTGAGGCTCGGCGCAGTAGAACCAATAACAACAATGCGATCCCGCACTAGACTAGCAGGCAATCGGTCGCTTAGCACATCAGCCATAGAAACGGTGCGGAACTTAGAACCTGGGTGCCGGAAGTTTGCCAAAACCTGGTAGCCACCATCATCAGCTCCTACGTAGGCACCATCATCTGGCTGAAAACGGCGAAAGACAGCATGATTCAACTGTAAATACTGAGAATTGCTTTCTGCTGGTCGGGGATTGATACCTTCGGCTTTAAGGTAAATTAAAGCCAGTTTGAGCGCAAAACTTTGCTCAACTTTTCCATTCTTGATGGCGTACAGGAAGCGGCGACGCATTTTGCCGTCAGCATCGAGGACGACGTTATTGAAGCCCACCTGATTTCGCTGGCTCAACACTTGTGCGGGTAGAACCCCATCGCTCTTAAAACTCAAGCACTTTAGGACGTTTACAGATGCGGAGGTGCAGGAGTCCTGCAAGGTGTTTCTAGTATCTCCTCGTCTCTCCTGTTGCTTACTGCCCGGAACCT
The DNA here is from genome assembly GCA_964250875.1 of uncultured bacterium. Lineage (GTDB taxonomy): Bacteria > Cyanobacteriota > Cyanobacteriia > Cyanobacteriales > Chroococcidiopsidaceae > CAXUIV01. The sequence continues at coordinate 17,971 of CAXUIV010000018.1, read as the reverse complement.
GACGATCTTGAGCTGGTAGTTGCTCGATCCCAATCAAGTTTGGCATAGACTCAAAAGCTTTAACCAGCTCCCCGTGACCGGGTTCCACTGTCAAATCTCGATAGATATCAAGGCCAATAGCACGGGGCTTTGAAGCTTGCAGTTTCTTCAATAGCTGAGTAATGGTGGCATCCGAAATCGGCCACTTGAACTTTTGTAAGTCTTTCTCCTCAATTGCTACAACAACGACTCGCTCGTCTGTCGGTTCTAGAGGACGTAGGCGAAAGGACTGGTCTAGAGCTGCCCATTCTAGAGATTGCAACAAACCGCAAGAGCGTAACAGTAAAACGGAGCTAGCAACGCTTAACGTTGTCATCCAGACCATGCGCCCTCGAAACGGTTGCTTTAATCCCAAATACAGCAGTCTTTTCACTGTGTTTAGGTGCTTACTCATTAGCAATTAAAACTTAAAAATAAAAAATGAGGTCCCACTTCTAACAACCGGGGATCGGCATAAGAACGCCTCAGATGGTGATGCGATCGCATCTATCTATTTTCTTCTCTCCTAGCCGATTGTCAGAGGGGCTTCAGACCAATATAAGTCGTTATTTCTGATTTTGTGCTTTTAGTTCTTAATGTTTTGGTAAGATTACTGTTGCATTTGTGCAATTCTTACTAGTACAGATTCAGCAGTGGGGAAAAACACTTAGAAGATCCCGCTACTGTCTAGGGAGCGCCCCAATCCCCGCTTTGACAACCACGAACAAAACCCGCCATTCTTGGGTATCATCTCCAAAGAGGGCGGGTCTTCGTTGTTCGATTGTCCTTTGACATCAAGAACTAGGCGTCTAAATCCATTCCTGTAGAAGTGGTGATGTAATTGACTACTGAAACCTGCCAGGAAAATTCTTAAAGTTGTGAAGTCCTTGGTAGCCGGAAACTTGAGCTAACTTCTCTAAAGATTGCACCCCTTCAAAAGTTTTACCGTTAATCTTCCAGGTAGGAAAGCTTTGAATGTTCGCTGCTTGACAAAGGTCTGGCTGCGAGTCGCTAGCACCCTCGGCGCAATCAACATGATCGATTTCACCGTATGCTTCTTTACCAAACAGTTGCTTTTGTTCATGGCAGTGAGGACACCACCAAGCAATGTATTCCTTCGCACCTATTTTTTTCAGATGACGCGCTAGCCCGATTTCCGCGTCACCTGAGGTCGTGGTAATTGGCCAACCGACTCCAGGTGTTGGCGAACCCACTGGTTCCGGACTGAGGTCGCTAGCCTGAGCGCTAATCGAGTTAGGAGCGCCCGTTGGAGAAACCTTAGCATAAACAACCGCAGTACCAACGAGCGTTACCATACCAACCACAATACTGGTAAACACAATTTGTCCAAAATCCTCCCAAGCGCGGCCCAATATCGTTAGTACTAAGAGACTAAGTGAGAAAGTAGCTGAGGCAATACAGTAGATACAAAGTGCCTTGATTTGAAAAGCCAGTAGGTACATAAGACAGCTGCTGAAGACTGTCATGGCGATCGCGCCAGCCAGCAGCAGCAGCCAGGTTTGGTTTTCCAGTTTGAGGCGAAGTTCTTTGTTTTCTGCCTGTTTAACAAGTAGGGGAGCTATGGCAAAGGTAGCCATGCTCGCATAAGCTAGAAACCCAAACAAAGCTAGAGGTATTCCAAAAACCGTAGCGTAGTTGCTAGCAAGTACCTGGTCACACCCATGGGTGGGGCAGGCGGCAGTGCCTTGCGTCAGCTTGACTACTGTAAGATAAGCTGTCGTCAGGGCACCCAGTCCAGCGATCACGGCAATCAGCGGACGCGACCAGCGGTGAATCCAAGGAACAGAACGTCGGCGACTCATGAAATTAATCCGCTCTTTGACTCAAACTGAATAGGCTTTGCTGTCTGACTTTGGCGTGCGGCTTCGACAAACTGACTGACGCGAATCGGGTCAATCGGCTGGTCGCGACGACCATGGCGCTTGAGAGAACTAGAGACAATAACACCATCTGCCGCCTGCATCAAAGTGGAGATATTCTCCCAGCTAGCACCGCTGCCAATAAAGACAGGAGTACCTTTAGCCGCAGCCATTGCTAGTTCCAGGTCTTCCAAGTCGGGAGGGCTACCAGTGGCCCATCCGGATAGGATGATACCATCTGCCAAGCCGCGCTCAATTGTGTCTTGGACAGCGTTTGTGAGATTGGGTGAACTCAAGGGTCTAGCGTGCTTCACTAGCACATCAGCTAATATTTTAACTTCACTACCCAACTCACGGCGATAGCGGAGTAATTGATGAGCTTGTCCCTCAATTAACCCCTGGTCCGTTGCCATCACACCTGTCAAGACGTTAACGCGGATGAAAGCGGCCTTGACACAGGTCGCGATCGCCAAAGCACTCTGGGCGTCATTTCGCAGCACGTTGATGCCGATTGGTAACGTCACCAGGTGCATCAGCCGGTGAACGATCAAAGTCATAGCGCTGACCACAGCCGGATCAACTTGGCTTTTAGCAAACGGCGCGTCGAAGAAATTTTCAACGATAATACCATCAACGCCACCGCTAGCCAGCGCTGTCGTTTCTCGCTCGGCTCGGTCTATTACAGCCTTAAGGCTACCACCCCAACAGGGTGAAGTGGGTAGCGGCAGCAGGTGAACGACACCGATAATCGGATTAGGGGTTTTGAATAGCTGTTTTAACACCTCTTTACCATTACAGACTCAGCCGTGAAGCTGATCAACCAGAACCAACCCAGTTTTGCCAAACGCAAGAATAATTATTCCCAGCACAGTTATTAGAATTGTAAGTACCTCATAAGATATGTTAAGGTAAAAGAGAAAAGACAAGAAAACTTTGCCACGACCTGGGGCATAGACCCAAAGCTGCTTCCTGTAGGCGAAAACTAACCGTAAGGTAGAGTAGCCTATAACAGTGTAACGACTGGTGTACAGTTGCTGCGTCTGGAAGAGTGAAATTATAGTGTTACATCTACAGATTCGTGGATGGGAAGAACGAATATATCAAAGCGACTAACGGCCTACAGGTAGTTGTCAACTGAGAGTATAGGTTCAAGAATCTCATCATAGGCGCGGGGAATAAAAGTATCAAGTCAGTTTAGAGATGCCATTAAAACCCGCTTCAAACGGCATATTCACGATTCCATAGACTGGTTTCTATATTTTCTGGTTGTTGAGGCGAGCTATCCGGCGAATAGATCCGGACCAGTGACACCTGTCTGCAAGTTTTCTTAAATTCAGCAGAGCTATTCTCTCACTATATGGGTGATAAGCCAACCATCGCGGTCTCGCACTTGGGCTGCGAGAAAAACCGGATTGATACAGAACACATGTTGGGTCTTCTTGTGCAAGCAGGGTACGGTGTAGATACCAACGAAGAGTTAGCTGATTACGTCATTGTCAACACCTGTAGCTTCATTCAGGCGGCACGTGAGGAATCTGTCCGAACCCTAGTGGAGCTGGCAGAGGCGGACAAGAAGATCGTAATTACAGGCTGCATGGCCCAGCATTTTCAGGAGCAATTACTGGAGGAGTTACCAGAGGCGGTAGCTATAGTTGGCACCGGCGACTATCACCGAATCGTTGATGTCATTCAGCGTGTGGAGGTAGGTGAACGTGTCAGCCAAGTCTCATCCGAGCCTACATATATTGCTGACGAAACGACACCGCGCTATCGGACTACAACCGAGGGAGTAGCCTATTTGCGGGTGGCAGAGGGCTGTGATTACCGCTGTGCTTTCTGCATAATTCCTCACCTGCGGGGAAACCAGCGATCGCGATCAATTGAGTCAATTGTGGCAGAGGCTGAGCAGCTAGCGGCTCAAGGTGTACAAGAGATCATCTTAATCTCTCAGATCACCACAAACTATGGTTTAGACCTTTACGGTGAACCTCGTCTGGTAGAGCTACTGCGTGCCTTGGGCAAAGTGGATGTTCCCTGGATTCGGATGCATTATGCTTATCCGACTGGGTTGACTCCACAAGTTATAGAGGCGATGCAGGAAACTCCCAACGTTTTGCCTTATCTGGACTTACCATTGCAGCACTCCCATCCACAGATCCTTCGAGCCATGAATCGGCCTTGGCAAGGACAGGTGAATGATGCAATCATCGAGCGGATCAAGCAGGCGTTACCTCAAGCGGTTCTACGGACAACCTTGATCGTCGGATTCCCTGGCGAAACAGATGAGCAATTTGAGCATCTGTTTCAGTTCGTCCAGCGTCATGAGTTTGACCATGTAGGAGTGTTTACCTTCTCACCCGAAGAGGGAACTCCGGCTAGCAATCTACCGAATCAGCTATCCCAAGATGTGATGGATAACCGCCGTGACGCCCTCATGGCAGTTCAGCAACCAATCTCGCTCAAGAAAAACCAGGCTGAGGTTGGCAAGGTCGTTGACGTTTTAATAGAGCAAGAAAATCCCCAAACTGGAGAGTTAATTGGCCGTTCTGCCCGATTCTCTCCAGAAGTAGATGGTTTAGTTTACGTTGAGGGCGAAGCAGAGGGGATTTACGCAGCGCCCCGCCTGGGATCAATAGTGCCAGTTGCCATCACCGCAGCTGATACCTATGACCTTTATGGTCGAATTATCAATACACACACATCTCGGTAGGGATATACAGGCATTGGGGATTTTAATTCCACCGAAATTTTCAGGTTCAGTGCTACCAAATTAAAGTACATCAAAGCAACTCACAGGAGATTTAATGGATCTTTCGTTCGAAAGTTTGGGCCTCTCGGAGGCTTGTATTCGCCAAGTAGAATCGCTAGGCTTTACCACACCTACGGCCATTCAAGCGCAGGCGATCCCTCAGCTGCTAGCTGGACGAGACATGGTAGGCCAATCCCAAACAGGCACAGGTAAGACCGCAGCATTTTCACTGCCAATGTTAGAGCGGATTGATGTTGACCGGGCCGGAGTACAAGCCTTGATCTTGACTCCGACCCGCGAGCTAGCAGTGCAGGTCACTCAAGCCGTCACCAGCTTTGTTGGCAACAAAGGGATAAAGGTTTTGTCGATTTATGGAGGTCAAGCAATTGACCGTCAAATTCTTCAGCTAAAACGCGGCGTTCAAATTGTCGTGGGAACACCGGGACGAGTCATCGACCTACTGGACCGGGGCAACCTCAAGCTCGATCACGTTAACTGGCTGGTATTAGATGAAGCCGACGAAATGTTAAGCATGGGATTTATTGACGATGTCGAAAAAATCCTTGCTGCTGCACCAGTAGACCGTCAAACAGCTCTATTCTCTGCCACTATGCCGCTGTCTATTCGGCAGTTAGTGTCAAAGTACCTGCGATCGCCAGTCACAGTCACAGTTCAACAGCCCAAGGTGGCCCCGGCAAAAATCAATCAAGTGGCCTACCTGGTACCGCGTCACTTGACCAAAGCTAAAGCCTTGTTGCCAATCATGGAACTCGAAGATCCAGAAACAGCTCTGATCTTTGTGCGCACGCGACGGACAGCAGCTGAGCTAACGAATCAATTGCAGGCTGCTGGTCACAGTGTTGATGAGTACCACGGCGACTTGACTCAACAAGCACGGGAGCGCCTGTTACTCCGGTTCCATCAAAGGCAGGTACGCTGGGTAGTCGCTACAGACATTGCAGCGCGGGGTTTAGATGTGGACCATCTCACTCACGTAATTAACTTCGACTTGCCAGATAGCCCAGAAACTTACGTTCATCGAATTGGCCGCACAGGTCGAGCTGGGAAAGAAGGCACGGCAATTTCTCTGGTACAGCCGTTTGAGCGGCGCAAGCAGCAGCAAATTGAACGTCATCTGCGCCAAAGCTGGAAGGTGCTTTCTATTCCGTCACGGGCACAAATCGAAGCTCGTCAGCTAGAGAAACTGCAATCTCAGGTGCAGGAGGCTTTAGGCGGAGAGCGTCTGGCTTCATTTCTGCCAATTGTGCGAGAGCTGAGTGAAGAATACGATCCCCAGGCGATCGCCGCCGCTGCTCTCCAGATGGCATATGATCAAAGCCGTCCGCCAGCATCAGCACAGTCAGACTACAGTCAGGAAGATGAAAGATCTTCAAGTCCCAAACCCAAGCTGATTAAACGTTCTCAGGCTTCAGTGCCGTCGAATAACTAGAGATGGGGCTAGGGCATGGGGCATGGGAAATGACTCATGCTTCATGCCCTAAATTATGGAATTAATCTTTCCTCTGTAGGAGAAACTTTTTCTAAGAAAAATTCTTCTAAAGAAGGGCGGGATAAGTCAAGGTTAACGATTTGACCGCCCATCAGCCGGAGGCTAGCGAGAAAATCATAGGGTTCTCCTTGTAACTGACCCTGCCAAGAGCCATCCTGCTCAAACTCTATATTAGACACCCATTTATTCAGGACATCCAGGTTCCCGCCTCGACCTTTAACCCGGTAAGTCTCTGCTGAACCTAATAGCTGATCAATTGAGCCAGTACAAACTAACTCACCTCCGTTCAGGATGGCAACGCGATCGCAAATCCGCTCCACCTCTGACAGAATGTGGCTGTTAAAGAAAATTGTCTTACCCTCATCTTGAAGTGCCAGAATGACCTCCCGCATTTGGTGGCGTCCTACTGGGTCAAGTCCAGACATTGGTTCGTCTAAAAATACTAACTCTGGATTGTTAATCAAAGCTTGAGCCATGCCAACACGCTGTAGCATACCCTTGGAGTAGCGGCGCAACTGCTTTTTGCGGGCATCTGAGCGAGAGAGTCCAACCAAGTCTAGGAGCTGGGGAATACGACGACGCTGCTCAGCAGATGAGATCTGGAATAGACCAGCTACCAGCTCTAAGAGTTCCCAGCCGGTTAAGTAGTCATAAAAATAGGGATTTTCCGGTAGGTAGCCAACCATTTGCTTTGTGGCGTGATCGCCCAACGGCTGTCCCAACACTGATCCCCGTCCCCTCGTCGGACGCACAATTCCTAGCAGCAGCTTCAGCAGCGTCGTTTTACCAGCGCCGTTTGGTCCCAATAGCCCAAAGGTTTCTCCCTGATAAACGTTGAGAGAGCAGCTTTTCAAAGGCACGATTTTTTGATTCAGCCAAAAGCCGGTACGATAAACTTTGCTCAATTCAAAAGTTTGCACCACTGGCCGACCGTCAGTAGCGGGTTCTTCCCGTCCTGGTTCAGAAGCAGGTGAGTCTGTTACAGACTTCATCGCGATTTGATGACGCTATCACCACAACAAAAGGGCCACGTTTATTATCTCAAACAGCATTGCCGATTTCAGATCTTATTTAGATTTTGGATTGAATTTGGGTGGGCAGTGCCCAGCCTTCTGCAAAGACAAGCAAACGGTATAATTGTAGAAGCAACGTTAAAGTTCTCAGTATAATCCCAAGTATCCCAAGTAGTCCTGCGTGGATTTCAACACGCCGTCATAACTACAGTACACCAGGTACATAGCACCTGCCGGTCGTTGCCTTAAGGGCTACCTAGCAGTTTCATTGGTGTAAGACCATGCTTAAACGTTTACAATTGCCCGCCTTGTTGCTCTTAATGAGCTGCCCACTAGGACAGAGCGCTACATCTGCCCCCAATCCCTGCTTTCATGGTGCCTCAGCTGGCTATGTCCGTCCGCGCCTCAAGATAGGAGAAACAGGGCATTCCGTAGCCACAAACAATCTCAGCATTCGCGACCAGCCTGGTGTCAACAGCCAAATCACGGGTTCTCTATCTCCTAGCGATAGTTTTAAGGTTTTAGAGGGACCAGAGTGTAAAGATAGCCACGTTTGGTGGAAAGTAGACGACAAGGGACTTCAAGGTTGGGTAGCCGAATCTGACCCAGCTACCTTCAAGTACTGGCTGAAACCGGACGACAAATAGTTTTCCATACGGATAATCCTGATGAAGCGCTCAAAGATTGTTGCTGTTCTGACTGGTGCTGTATCCATAATTTTGGCGATCGCCTATCTCATCCTGGCCCAGTTGCTAGACTACCGGGGCGAGATGCGTCCAGCCCCTCAAAGCCAGCTACCATCACAGGCGGTAGTCGCCTACAGCTTACCAGCTACCGACATCGTCTAAATAGAATAATCCCCTTTTTGCATCCTTACTTAGCGACTTGGCGACTTGGCGAGAGAAAAAGATCAGAAGCTCTCACAAAGGCGCAAAGCCGCTAAGGTATTAAGAATAATTCATCCTTCAACTGAGCAACGTCTAATGTGCATTTACAGAAAATGAAAATAGCAATTGCTGGAGCAACAGGATTCGTAGGCAGTCATCTAGTCGAACGACTACAGGCTGAGGGACATCAGCTGCTGGTCTTCACCCGTAACGTAGCTACTGCCCAAAAAGTCTTTCCTACCTCTGCCTTCCCCAATTTAGAGATCGCTGCTTACAATCCCACAGAATCTGGCCCTTGGCAAAAAGCCCTCTCTGGCTGTGATGGTGTCGTCAACCTACTAGGAGAATCCATAGCCGAAGGTCGCTGGACACCAGAACGTAAGCAAAAAATTCTTAACAGTCGGAAGCTGGGCACACAAAAAATCGTGGAAGCCATTGCCCAAGCTGATCCCAAGCCAAGTGTGTTGGTCAACGCCTCGGCTATTGGCTATTACGGTACCAGTGAGACAGCCACCTTTGAGGAAACAAGTCCAGCTGGTGACGATTTTCTCGCCCAGGTCTGTCAAGCCTGGGAAGCAGAAGCGCAAGAGGTCCCTACCGGCACACGGCTAGTCATTGTGCGATCTGGAATTGTTTTAGGAATGGGTGGGGCACTCGCCAAGATGGTTCCTCCCTTCAAACTTTTTGCTGGTGGTCCCCTCGGCACTGGTCGCCAGTGGGTTTCCTGGATTCATCGCGATGACTTAGTCAGCCTGATTGTGGCGGCTTTGACTCGACCCGATATTTCAGGTGTCCTCAACGGCACCGCTCCCAATCCAGTGCGCATGGCAGAATTCTGTCAGACAATGGGGCAACTCCTAAACAGACCTTCGTGGCTGCCAGTTCCAGGGATCGCCTTGGAAGCCCTATTAAGAGATGGCGCAATGGTTGTTTTAGAGGGTCAGCAAGTTTTGCCCAAGCGACCTCTAGCTTACAACTTTGACTACCAGTATTCGACATTGAAACAGGCGCTTGCGTCAATTCTGCCGAATTACTAATAGCTACTAATCTACACTTGCTGTGTCAACCGCTTAGCAACCCAACCGGCTAACCCACTGATGACGGCACCACCCATCAGGATGCCAATAGCTGGCGTAAACACTGGTTGCCACAGTTGGTACCACAGGTTCAAACCCAGTGGCACGCCAGTAGCATGACCAATAACGGCGATCGCCAGCCAGACGAAGCTGAATAAAACGAGAAAGAAGTCCCCAACCAGAGCTAAGTTTAACCAATTTAAAATCTTATCTTTCATATTCAAACAGCCAGTTTTTGACCCGGTTTAAACTCTTCCATTCGGGTTTTCTACTCAAACCGTCATCAACACTTTGTTTAACTTCATCCCGCAATTCTGCATCGGCTGCAAGCATCTGTTGCACCAGCTCAACGTGCTGCCGGACACCTGTTTGTCCCGTGTCCAGCATAGCAACGACCATATTAACTCTTGCCTGTGCGTCTTGAGGATGCAGCTTAACTGCCTTCTGCGCAGCTTTGTAAGCTGAGCTGGATTTATCATCCAACATATAAAGCCAAGCAAGACAAGTCCAAGCCGCAGCGCTTTTAGGAGCGCGATCGCACAGCTCTTTGAAAACAGGAATTAGTGTTTCAGGTTCTTCACCGGCTTTGTAGCGTTCAATAGCACTCTCAAACAGAGAATCGACCGTCTCAGACATAAAGGAAAAGGCTGAAGGAAAAAGCAATGAAGGATAAATTTATCCTTCACCTTTTATATATACTCTCTAGACGCCAAATGATTTGCCACAGCCACAGGTTTGCGAGGCGTTGGGATTGGTAAACTGAAAGCCGCCGCCAATCATCGCATCGCTGTAGTCCAGCATCAGACCGTAGAGATACAAAAGGCTTTTACGATCGCTGACGATTTGGAAGCCATCGTAGTCAAAAACTTCATCCCCGGCCCCAATCTTGCTAATATCCTCAAAATCCATCATGTAAGACATTCCAGAACAGCCGCCCTGGCGTACCCCTACTCGTAGGCAGAGGTCCTTCCCTCCCTGTTTTTCCCGTAAGGAGCGAACATGCCGCAGAGCCGCCTCGCTCACTTGGATGCCCCGTTGTAGAGACTGAGTTGCTGATGTCATGATCTCACAAATCCCCTCGTGTTGGTTAAAAAGGTAAGACGAATATCCGCTTTTTCTCCATTCTAGCGAGATAGACGCAGCAATCTTAGAAATTGCAAATAATCCTTTAAAAGTACTCCAAAGATTCCTATCCTAGAGTTGATAGGTTAAATCCGGTTGGTAGCTTCAGGAGTAGAAACCCGCAACAGCCACCAAGGTAGAGGTCGGCAACTTCCTTCTGAGCAATCCCAGCTAACGATTAACCCGATTCGCATCGTCTCCCTGATTAGCTTTGGTCTATGACAACGTCTCTGAATCGCTCCACCCGTCGCCGGTTAAAGCAATTAAACCAAATTCCTTGTGTGTGGGAGGGCGATCGCCGTCCATTGTCAACTGAAATCCCAGAGTCAGACTCAGAAGCAAACGACGAATGTATTCTTTGGGTGGATGGCTCCCAAGGAATTGTCCGAGCAATGGATATGGTAGCATCAGAAACCGGCCCAGAGGCAATTGTGCGCACTCTACTGCGAGCAATGGAGCATCCCCATAGCCCTGCTAAGCCTGCTCGACCGCAAAAGATTGTGGTGCGAGACCGAGAAATCCAGTTTTTCTTGCGTGGCGCGCTCCAAGAGTTAGAAATTGCCATTGATTACGTACCAGATTTACCCCTCATTGATGAGCTATTTCGGGGATTTCAAGAAGTCGTAGAAACACACACACCTGACCTACCGCCTCAATACGCAGAAGCACTGAGAGAAAAAGCGTATGAAATCTGGCAAGCTGCCCCTTGGGAGTTTCTTGAAGAACACCAAATCCTAGCGGTTGAGCTGAACCAAGAGGATGTTGGTACGCTCTACGCCTCAATCATGGGGATGCTAGGCATGGAATATGGCATTCTACTATACCGCTCTGAGCAATCCCTCAAGCGGTTCCGGGCCAAGGTTTTGACCGAAGATGAATCTCCAGAGCAGTTAGAAGAAGCTTTTCTAAAGCAAGATTGCCTGTTTTTAACTTTTGAGCGTAGCGATGGAGATGAGGATGAGGATGACGAATTTGTTGATTTAGCAGATCTGCCTTTGTCAGATATTCAGCCATCTTTTGGTAATATCCATCCGCTTGAGGGTTTGCGGTCTGTGCTTTATGAAGAGGAGGCCAGCGCAGTCTACATTGCTCTAGAAGCTCTTGACCGCTTTATCCGTAATACACGACGTCAACTCACGGGATTTCCCAGCTTAAGCCGTCGTTATCGTATTCCTCTACCCCAAGCGCGTGATAGCCAGAATCAGCCAGTTGCCGTTACTGTCTCCACAGTGCCGAGTTTGGCAGCAGAACTAGAGGAAATGGCCAGCTTTGACCCTGACGATGATGTGGAATTGGACACGATGCCGATGTCCCACTCGTTACGAGATGACCTAATTCCAGAAGAAGCCTTTCTGAGCCTTGGTGTTTTGTCTTGGGAGATGGTGGAATCCCTAAGGGCTGGAGTAGAATGCTTTCAGTCCCGTGAGGTAACGACAGCGGGAGATGGCCTGCCAGTCATTTTAATCCAAACATCTCGTCCCAAAGCCAAAACAGTCATTCAAAGTATTCAGTCAGCTGGAGGACTCAAAGGAATCTGCTTCAATCCAGGTGCCGACCCGTTTGGAGGCGATCGCTATGACTTGGGTCTCTTACAAACTGAAAACGGCGAGCTGTTCCTCTTTGGCGAGTTTTTGGATGATGACCCAATCCATGTCGCCGCACGAAAAAAATGGAATGAGCGATGTAGAAATACAGAGGGCTACTGTGGACTGATCGTCGCGAGAGGATTGATGGGAGCTTCGCGGGGACAGCCACAATTACGCGACATGATGGCTTTATTCGAGACGCGGGCGCTTCCACCCAAAGATTTGGGCATTGGCACGCTTCAGTTGATTCCTCAATCGGAGTGACCAGAGTTACAATTTGTGAAGAAACTGATAAGGAAAGACTGAATGCGCGCTGCAATCGTCGGGGCGGGACTGGCTGGGCTGACAACCGCCGTGGAATTAGCCGATGCTGGTTGGGAAGTAGAGATCTTTGAGTCCCGTCCTTTTGTTGGCGGTAAAGTTGGCAGCTGGGTTGACGCTGACGGCAACCATGTGGAAATGGGGCTACATGTGTTTTTTGGCTGTTACTACCAGCTCTTTGACTTGATGAAGAGAGTAGGGGCGTTAGAAAACCTACGCCTGAAAGAACATACCCACACTTTTATTAATAGAGGAGGCCGCATTGGGGAATTGGATTTTAGGTTCCTTACTGGTGCGCCTTTTAACGGACTGAAAGCTTTCTTCACTACGTCCCAGCTATCGTTGCAGGATAAAGCACAAAATGCAGTCGCCCTCGGTACCAGCCCTATAGTGCGGGGTTTAGTAGATTTTGAGGGGGCAATGCGAACTATTCGGGCACTGGATCGCATCAGCTTTGCCGATTGGTTTCGTAAACAAGGCGGTAGTGCAGGCAGCATCCGGCGAATGTGGAACCCCATTGCTTATGCCTTGGGCTTTATCGATTGCGAACACATGTCCGCTCGCTGCATGCTGACAATTTTTCAGCTGTTTGCCGCTAGAACCGAGGCATCAGTCCTGCGGATGCTGGAGGGATCACCCCATGAGTACTTACACAAGCCCATTCTGGAGTATCTAGCAGCAAGAGGAGCCAAGGTCCACACACGCCGCCGTGTGCGGGAGGTTCAGTTCACTGGCGAGGGCGTGCAGACTCGCGTTACGGGCTTACTAGTGGCTCAAGGCGAGACGGAGGAGACAGTCACTGCTGATGCTTATGTCTGTGCCTGTGATGTTCCAGGCATTCAGCGCGTCTTGCCTCAGGCTTGGCGTCAGTGGGCTGAGTTTGACAACATTTATAAGCTTGATACGGTGCCGGTTGCCACAGTTCAGATGCGGTTTGATGGCTGGGTGACGGAACTGCACGATGCTCAGGAACGCCAGCAGTTAGCTCATGCTGCTGGTTTAGATAATTTGCTGTATACCCCTGATGCTGACTTTTCCTGCTTTGCTGATTTGGCATTGACTAGCCCATCCGACTACTACCGAGAGGGGCAGGGTTCTCTGTTACAGCTGGTGCTGACTCCTGGAGATCCTTTTATTAAGGAGAGTAATGAGGCGATCGCTCAACATGTCCTCAAACAAGTGCATGAGCTGTTCCCCTCGGCACGGCAGTTAAATATGACCTGGTATAGTGTGGTTAAGCTGGCCCAGTCTCTGTATCGAGAAGCTCCTGGAATGGACCCCTATCGTCCCGATCAAAAGACGCCAGTGGCTAACTTTTTCCTTGCAGGTAGCTATACTCAGCAGGATTATATTGATAGTATGGAGGGCGCGACCCTTTCTGGACGCCGTGCTGCTAGGGCGGTCTTGGAGAATGTGGAGATGGCGACAGGTGGTAGTCATCTGTCGATGGTGTAGAGACGAACCGCTGAGGCGCAGAGGGCGCGGAGGAATAAGTGTCAGATTGGTTGGAGCATAGTGTGCAGGTGGAGGTAGAGGCTCCTATAGACATGGTGTGGGAGCTGTGGTCTGATTTGGAGCAGATGCCGCGCTGGATGAAGTGGATTAAGTCGGTCAAAATTCTGGAGGATGATCCGGATTTATCGCGTTGGCAGCTGGATACTGGTGGGCTGGAGTTTAGCTGGCTGTCTCGGATCCAAAAAATGGTGCCCGAGCAGATCATTCAGTGGGAGTCTATTGATGGTTTGCCTAACCGGGGAGCTATTCGCTTTTATGACCGGAAGGACAGCAGTATCGTCAGGCTGACAGTTGCTTATGCCATCCCTGGTATTCTTGGCAAGATTATGGACGGTCTGTTTCTGGGGCGCGTTGTTGAATCAACCATTCGAGCCGATTTGGAAAGATTCCGCGAATACGCCCTCAAAGCTAAAGCTTGATCTTGTTTACGGCGGTTGCTGACATTAGACGAAACATAAGTTTCAATGGAACGAAGAGCTTTAATTAATCTCAGTACTATCTAGCTGGGTGCATCTCTTGATGGCGATACCTCACAAATTTGCACTGTAAAAACTAGCACCTAATCTAGAGAGTTGACTATGAATACCTTCAATTTGGATGAAGTCACAGGTTCTTTGCCTCTGCGCCAGGGTAGCAAAGGTGATGCTGTTAAAGCACTGCAGCAGTACCTGACGGCCTGTGGCTATCCTGTTACAGTTGACGGGGAGTTTGGTCTGAGTACCGAAGTCGCCGTTAAGCAGTTACAAAAGGCGTGTCACTTCACTGTAGACGGAGTTGTCGGTCCTCAAACCTGGACGGCCTTGGTCAAAGCGGTAGCTGGGGATTAGTGGAGCCTGGACTGGCAGATTATAGCTGGACAGGCTGGCCGTCGCGGAATTCTCCAGTAAAGCGTTTTCCGTCGGGGAAGATAACAACTCCTATGCCACTGGGTATAGCACCCTGAAATTTCCCCGTGTAGCGTTGCCCATCTGGATAGGTACACTCTCCTCGACCTGAGAGTTTGCTACTGTGAAACTCTCCTGAGCAACGCATGCCTGAAGATAAATAACAGAGTCAGTCCTAATCTTTGTAGGCATAACATAGGCAATTTATCTCCAATTCTCACTTCTTAAACCAAAATAAACGTGGTGCAGTCAGAAGAATGGAGCCTGAGGTGAATGCCCAAATGAGATGCTCCCTCCTTCAGTTCCATGCTTCAGTCTTTACACTTCATTCATTTCTCAGTTATCTCATTGCAGATCTGCGCTCACCTGCTGAGAAACACTGAAATTTGACGGAAGGAATATTGGCAGATTGAGAAGAACACGGCATGCCAGTCCGTAGTTCGTCTGCTATAGTTCTTTGTTTGAAGTTACGCTTCAGCGCCAAAAATACGCAGCTACAAACAAAGACCTAGCTTTAGGTCAGTAAGTAGATGCGGAAACAAAGCAAACATATTGAGAAATGGAAACCACTATTTTTCTTCCAATGCCCCGTGCCCTCTGCCCTCTGCCCAACCTTAACAAGTAACTGTTTATTCTCAACAACCTACTTACCATTCACACTTATGTAACCTTAAAAAACAGCTTTCAATTATGTTTTTTACGTTAAATGTCAGTGTAAATACCAGAAATTGCCAAAAATGTATGTCAGTATACATACTAAGATAGCTTCCGTGCTGTCATAGCACTACTGGGTCAGTAGCTGTCACCAGTAGCTGTCACCTAGTTTTACCACTGCGTACTTTTACAGAAGCCGTTTAAATTAGTATCAATAAATAACTTATGGCATACACAACATTAAGGGCAGTGGCGATCGCGACTCTAGTCTTAACAAGAGCCTTTGAAAAGAAAGGGGAAAAACTAGGAGAGGATGTGCTTGAGGAAAGCCGCAAGCTGATTCGATTGCTCCACTGTAAGTTTCCCAATACTGCAACCGCTGTAGAGCAAGCCCAAAAGCAACCACGAGATTATGGTCAAACAGTTCTTGAAGAGATGGAAGCGGCTACCAAGAGAGATCCTGAAGTTTCCCAAGCAGTCCAAAACATAGAGGCGGCTACCAAATCAGACCCAAGATTCACCCAAGCTTTTCAATCACTGACAAAGGCACTCAAGTCTCAACCATCAATTGTGCAGAATCTGAGCTACTGGTAGCGTGTTATTGCTTTAGCCAAGCTACCATTGCCTCTAATGGTATGTAGCACCCAAGTTATTGTACTGCTCGCGCTCTGGCGACGTTGAAATCCACACACAAAGCGATTTAAAGCGGCGTTTCGTTTAATCACCACCCCTTAAGCGTCTCAATAGCCAGTCAAATCTGGCTACAGCGACACCATTGTCAGATGCATTGAAGCTCAGTGCATCTGCTGCATCGTTTGCACTTGACAGTTGGCTGCTACCTGGCTGGTTCATCGTGCCCCGCAGTCGATTAGAGAGCAAAATTGCCAGGGCGCGGTAAAACCGTGCGGAAAAACCTATATCCATCTGGAGCTTTGTTGCCAATTCTTGTTTAGAAACGGCAAACACGAGGGAGTCGGCAAGCGCTTTAACGGTGGCAGACGTTGGGCGAGTATCCACAAAAGACATCTCTCCCACCACATCGCCGGTTAATAACCTTGCCACCTCTTTTTCTTCTGAGGCTTTGATCGACACAGTTAATACGCCATCCAAGAGAATGTACAGCGCATTGACAGAGCCTCCTTGCTGGATGAGGATAGTACCGGCAGTAATTTCTTCTCTAGTACCAGTTGCAATTATCCAATCAATGTCGTCATCAGTAAGCTCCCCTAGGATAAAGAGTACTTTCTGCATCAGGTGTTTCCTTGTTTAGAGTGCTGCGATCCCGAAATAGTAGTTGCATTCTCTTAAAGCACCCTGATTTAAACGCCTGTGGAGCGTGTAACTTTTCTTCTTCTATTTTCCCCATAGACTGTTACTTAAGGAAATCTCTCTTCTGAAATTTAGCGACTGATGAGGTCATTCCAGGGTTCATACTATCGGTGTTAGCCAATGTTCAGCGTAGTAATCACGACTTATAACCGCCTACCCTTGCTACAGCGAGCAATCAACTCCGCTCTTAACCAGACGGTTATTTGTGAGGTGGTTGTCGCCGATGATGCTTCATCTGACGGTACAGAAGCGTATGTCCGCAGATTAAGTGACCGCGTTAGTTACGTTCGCAACGCCTCCAACCTTGGTCATGCGGCAACGGTGAATGCTGGTGTCCAAGTGGCTCAGGGTGACTGGATCAAGTTTTTGGATGATGATGACTATCTCACCCCTGACTGTATTCAGGAGATGACAGGTGCGATCGCCCTCCGCCCACAAGCTGTCATCTGCTCTTGCCAGGCGGCTCAGGTGGATGGGTCAGAAGTTGAACTCAGCCGCACCAGGCAAACTGGTCCTGGTAAAGCTTTCTATATTCCCCAAGAAGATATTCACTACGGCATGCTGCTGGAGGTTGTTCCCTTTGGAACACCCGTCCAAGTTGCTTGCCGTCGTGATGCGTTTTTAAAAACTGGTGGTTGGGATTCTAGTCTCGACACTAACTGTGACGATATTGATTCTTGGATTCGGATTGCCCAGTTTGGGGACGCAATCTTCCTCAATCAGTGCCTTGCCTACCGGACCGTTTGGCCTGGCGCTTACAACCAAAAGTTTTCTCTGCAACAGCGGCTGGATACCAATATTTTGATGAAAGAGAAAATTTACGCCCTGGTTAGTGAAATCCACCGGGCTAGTGTCCCAGAGCTAGAGCATATCCGAGATTACCTGAAACTGCATTGGAGTTTGATTGGGCTGAAGTCTAGAAACATTCCCAGCGCCATCAAAACTGCCTTTCCGGCTGCCCTGTCGCCTGCCGCATGGAGGCTTCTGCTACAAGCATCCTTGTCTCGCGGTTCAAAACCTGAGAATTCTCATGTTCGCAAGTCGGTTCTACTAGAGTCTTAGAGAAACATGCACGAAAACACGGTGATCGTCGAAAATCAGTTACTCTCCCTGAGATCCCTGCCCCTTCTGCCGCTGCTGTCGCGTTTGTAATTGCTGTTTCTGTTCGGCAGTTAGGACGCTGTCTGTTTCTTGGCGCTGAGACTGCCTTAAGTCTTTCATTTGCTGCTTCTGGGTATCTGTGAGATTCAAAGATTGCATGTTTGTCCGTTTACCTTGTTGCCGCGCCATTTTTAATTCATTCTTTTGCTCATCAGTGAGAATGCCCTCCATTTTGGAGCGGTAGTTCTTGCGAATTTCTTTAAGTTTGTTTTTTTGTTCGTCTGTCAGTTTCAAACTTGATGGTAGGCGATCGCCTTGTGAATAAC